>CAYFYU010000050.1:9237-25109 GCA_964347455.1 uncultured Spirochaetota bacterium
ATAAGGTCATCGTCCCAATCACCGTATGCATCATTCATATGGACATTGAACATCTTTTTATGCATGCTGAGCAGAACAACAGATTCGGCCGGTTTTTCCTTGGCCATGAGTGAATGTCCGAAGTCTATGGTCACACCCACATTGTCACCGCACTCTCTGGCAAGAAGGAGAGCCTTACCTACCGCACCTATGGTCATGTACTTTCTCGGCTCCTTCAACTTATACTCGAGGCACACATTAATGGCTTTGTTATAGTTGGCAATCTCAACGATACTTTCCTTCAATGTGTTCCAATGCTTCACATAATCCACCTGAAATGAATAGTCGTAACCATCACTCCCGAGCCAGAGACATACCGACGGACAGTCTGTCGATACCGCGAAATCAATCGAACGTTTACAGAGATCAATGGCATCCTGCCTTAACTTTTTATCCGTGTGTGCTATTGAACCAAGCTTGAATTTTTTGTCTCCGAAGGTATTCGCGAGAATACTCGTTAATTGAAGACTGTTATCATTCAACCATCCCTTGAAATCCGTTAGTTCGATCCCATCGACCTGTGTTGAAATAATTTCAACACCATCGATGCCGTCCACTGAGCCGGCAATCCCAATAGTTTCCTTTAAGGATGCTGCCTTATTCGCATAGCCACCCGGGAGAAATCTGTCCGAAGCCCCTCCAAGGGCCCACAAACCTGCCGAATATTTAAATTTCCCCATAACACTCCTCCAATCTTATAGAATTCATAATTATACGGCCATCTCCATACCTCCAGCAACATTGAAAGCCTGTCCCGTTATGTAATTGGCGTCATCTGAGGCGAGAAATAGGATGAGTTTCGCTACATCCTCGGACTCTTCCAATCTTCCAAGAGGTATTGCCTGGACGTACGATTCCTTTACCTCTTCTTCAGATATACCCCTTATTTCAGCCTCCCAACCCGCTTCTCTATCCTGCATCGACGTTTTTACAAGACCGGGGCAGACACAATTTACATTTATCTTGTACTGCGCGACTTCAGAGGCAAGTGATTTGGCAAATCCTAAAACCGCGAACTTCGACGCCGCATAATGGGCGAGGAGTTGCGCGGGTCTCTTCGATGCGATGGAACCGACATTGATGATTTTTCCCCCTCCACCTTGCTTTATAAACTGCCGTGCCTCAGCCTGGCAGCAAAGAAAAACCCCCTTTGCATTCACATCCATGTTGAAATCCCACTCCTCTTCAGTCAGGTCAACAGCCCAGTTCATAGTTGACACACCGGCATTGTTGACTGCAATGTCAAGTCTTCCATATCTCTTGACCGCTATGTCGATGAGTTTTATGCAATCACTCTTTACCCGAACATCCATCTTGAACAACTCAATTTCACCGGCTAAATGCTCAGCCAGCGCTATCGTCTCATCCGCAGCTTTTTGATCCTTGAAATACCCAATAACGATCTTCGCACCCTCCGCTGCGAATGCAAGTGCCGTAGCCCTTCCTATCCCCTTGTCTCCCCCGGTGATTACCACCGATTTTCCTTTAAACCGCATTTCTAAATACTCCATTCATCACTGAAACATCTAAATTTTTCCATTTATGTTTCAAACCTGTTCAGCCTAAAAGCTCTTCTCTAAAAGAGTAATCAATTAAGTAATTTTTTACAGTGGTTGAATGAATCAAATAGTGCCATTACATTCTCAATTGGAACACAAGCCTGAATATTGTGAATCGAACTGAAAACATAACCGCTTCCCTGGGCAAGTATTTTCACATTCCGCCTTACCTCTTCATCTATTTCTTCAGGATTGCCGAATGGTAGAATATGTTGGGTGTCGATACCACCTCCCCAAAAGACCATTTTCTCACCATACAATCCCTTGATCTCTTCCAGATCCATACCTTCGGCGCCGTACTGCAAAGGATTCAGTATATCTACACCGATTTGGACGAAATCATCCATAAGTTCTGCCACAGAACCACAGGTATGATAGAAAATTTTCCAATTGGTATTCCTGTGTATCCAGTCGTTTATCTTTTTAAATCTTGGTTTGAACAGCTCCCTGAATATTTCCTTTGACATTAGGAGTCCTCGCTGTCCACCAAAATCCGTTTCACTGATATCAATGATATCTACCTCTTCCCCACATGCTTCATGGTACATCTTTAAGTTCTGCAAAACCAGTTCAGTCTGATATTCGAAGATATCACTGATGTATTCCTTTCTTGTTTTGAGTGAAACGTACCATTCCTCGGGGTCTCTAACGCCTTCAGGATCTTTCACATTCAGTCCCGGAACGATTCCTATATCACCAAGACCACCATCACAAAAATTTCCGATCAGGGAATAATCAGTCTCTTCGTAGATTGACAGTGCTGTATTTTCAAGAAACCGCATATCTTCATCTGTATAAAGAGAGAAGCTCTGGTCTACCCATCTCTTCGGGTCGAGCTTCGCATTCGCTATCTCTTTCTGCCTGACAATAGCATCGAAGTAGTACCCGTCCCTCGCCATCCTACCGGAGGGCAGGGCCTTTCTGTCACCCTGTGGATAGAGCAGTATGTCCCCATTGTGGTCAACATCCCACTCGAACTCCCCCGGAACCAGCACCTCCGTACCATCGAACAATTTCCACGGCTTCCAGTTTTCATTTTTAAATCCAAAAACTGTGCTGGGAAGCTGTATTCCATAGGTATCAATCCCAAGCTTTTTTCTAACCTGATCCTCGACCTCTGCGAGCATCTGAAATGGATCCACAACCCTTACCGCCCTCCCTGTCTCTACGCCGAGCACCTCTCTCAATTGTGTATAGGTACTCGCATGAATGCCAGTAACAGAGGTACTTCCAAGGTCGAGCGGCACCTGATCAGGAAGCACATGATTGATTGCTTTTCGTACTCTTTCCCTGGATGTCACAACTGGTAAAATAAACCTCTCAATTCACAGGTGTATAAAATAGGGATGCATACTGTACTGATGGGAGATGCATCCCCATTTTTACGTTATTTCTGTAAACCGGCCCTCTTTGACAGTTTGTCCAACTCTCGAGCAGCGGTATTTAACGCTCTGTTTGCATCTTTCCCGCCCACCATCAGCGAGAGCTCGCGACCTACAACCTCAATCATCTGAGTGGAGTAGGTAAATTCCGGTACCGGCTTTGCCGTTTTGAGAATTTCCAAAACCTGTGGATACCACGGAAACTTTGCAACCACATCGCGATCTACAAAGACATCACTTCTGGTTGGGGCACCGCCAGCCAGAGCACGTTTCTTCGCAATAGGAAAGGATTCAACCCAGGAAATGAACTTCCATGCAGCCTCCTTGTTTGGAGAGCTCTTCGGTATCGCCCATCCCCAGCCGCCGTTAAGGTTGGCACCTCCAGGCATTCGAGACAGCCCGACATTTCCTGCTATAGCCGATTTTTCAGGATCCTGCATATCGACATAGAACATCCAGAAAGTCACAATTGAAAACGCCTTACCCTGATTAAAGAACTGTATCGCTTCATCAAATCCGTATCCAGGTGCTCCTGGAGGGGCATTTTTTGTCATATTTTCAACATAGAGCTTCGCAGCCTGGATACCAGCACTGTTGTTTATTGTTGACTTCCAGCTGTTCCTGTCGTAATAATCGCCGCCTACACTGAAAAGATAATTGGACCACTCCATACATATCGGATCAGGCTTCAGCCCCATCATGGAAGCACCGTAAATCTCAGGGGTACCATCATTATTCTCATCCCGCGTCATGAAGGTGGACAGCTCGACGTAATCCTTGAGGTTGTTCGGAATCTCCAGGTTACGCCCGAACTTCGCCCGGTACTCCCTCTGCAACTTCGGATCATTCATAATATCTTCCCGATAGAAGAGAAGCATGGTATAGTTGTAAAATGGAATCATGTACAGGGTCCCCTGATAGTATCCGACCATTTCAAGCATCGATGGAACGTACTTGTCCATCTCGACAGAGGCTGTTTTAGCTGCCAAGTCGTCGAGGGGCTCCAACCAGCCACCGGCAGGGAACTCCCCGGCCCAGTAGTTGTCAACGACGATTGCATCGTATGCCCCCTTGCTGCTCATGAGCTGGGGTAGTAGCTTTGCGTGCATCTGAGCATAGTTTACAACCTCAAAATTAACGCTTATCCCAGTCTCTCGTTCAAATTCTGGAAGAATATCCTGAATAATAAACGTATCAGGAACTCCTTCCATGAGAAGATTGATCGTCTCCGCATGAGCGAAAAAGACCATAAATGCCATGAATAACAGGGCAATGAGAACTACTCTGCTCAATTTCATCATTTCGTACTCCTTCCTTTGAAATTTCAATTTAACATTCTATGATCTAAAACTCCGAAATGCCTCACCCCCCTTCCACTTTGTGTGTTCACCCTATACCGCTCTTATTTAAGTGCACCAAAGGTCAGTCCTCGTACAAGGTATTTCTGAATAGCTATGGATAGAACGAGCATCGGAATGATGGCAAAGCACATTGCTGCAGCAAGAGTTCCAAGCATTACACCACGCTCGGTTTGCATTGCCGCTAGAGCAATGGGGACAGTGCTCGTTTTCTCTGCAGTCAGCATAAGTGCAAAAAGAAATTCATTCCAGCACAAAATAAAACTTAATATTCCAGAAGCCATTACCCCGGGAGTTGCAAGGGGAAAAACGATCCGCGTTACCGCCTGTAATCTCGAGGCGCCATCGATCATTGCCGCTTCTTCTAGTTCCCGTGGAATGCCTTCGAGAAATCCCATTAGCATCCAGATAATAAATGGCAGATTAAATGAGAGATAGGATAATATCAGTGCTCCTCGTGTATTCAATAAATTAGCCGTTTGCATTAAAACAAATATAGGTAGACTCAGTACTATAGGTGGGAGCATTTGAAGACCGAGTATGCCGAACTGAAGCTTACGCCCCCCCGTATTAAACCGATTGAATGAATACGCAGCTAAAAATGCGATGGGTATTGCAATTGCTGTAGCTCCTACAGCCACAGCCAGGCTGTTAAAAAAAAATCTGGCGAAGCCATAATCAATGAAAAGTGACCGGTAATTGTCGAGAATAGGTTTAAAGAACCAAACAGGAGGGATTTTGTATGCTATGTACTTTGTTGTAAATGATAAACGAACCGTCCAAAGTACGGGGACGAGAATAATAATTGAAAATACGGAAAGGAGTATATAGGTACTAATGTCTGAAAAGATTTTTCCTTTTCTTATCGACCTCTTGCCCAATGCCATACCGAACTATACCTCCCTCTGCATTCTCATCGCCCGGTATAGGAAAACAACGACAAACATGGTAACAAACAGTAAAATAAATGAAGCTGCAGATGATTCTGCCAGGCTGAGCCCCATGAATGTTCTGCGATATATATAGTAACTCATGACGTCTGTGGTCACTCCAGGTCCTCCCCGGGTCAGTATATAAACGAGATCAAAGGTACGAAAGCCGAAAATAACTCGGATAAGCAATGCAACAATAATAACGGGTTTCATGAGCGGTATGGTTATATAGTAAAATCTCTGAAAAGCAGAAGCTCCATCTATTGCTGCAGCTTCATAGGGATCGGAGGGTAGAGATACCAAACCTGCCAGGAGTATAAGTATCATAAAAGAGACCTGCTGCCAAATATCCACCATAACGACTGTCCAGAATGCAACTTTCTCTGAGCCAAGCCAGTTTACCGGTGGAAGCATTAAAAGTGACAACATGTAGTTCATAACTCCTAGCTCAGGATGCAGAAACACCCGCCATATAAGACCAACGGCTACGGGAGCCATGACCATGGGTATGGTCAGAATGGTATAGAAAACCCCTTTTGCTTTTATCTTCCTGTTGAGGAGCATGGCAATTCCAAAACCGAGGAGAAACTCCAGTGTTACCACAACAACGACAAATTTGATAATCACATAGAGCGAATTCCAAAAATAGATGTCGTGAAAGATCGATCCATAATTATCAAACCAGACAAACATATTGAACTTCGGATTGAGAAAGCCATATGTTGTAAAACTGGTGACGAGCGAAAAGAGAAGTGGATATATTATTATACCTATAATAATGACACCGGCTGGTATGAAAAAATAATATCCAAGTTTTTTTTCCCGATCTTTAAGCGCCAATCAATTTATCCTCGGTACCTATTAAAAGTTTCTTTGCGAGTAAATTGCGGGAGAGCTCTTTTTTTCTAAATTTCAAACGTAAATAACTATTTTTTGGTGATAACTCAAATGAATAAGCGCTATTAAATTGGCGAGTTGTCACCCGCGACTAATTTAGGTTGTGAGTCAGGATTTTATCTTTTAAAATACACCATGTCAAGGGATTTTCCTTGCAGTCGAAATCATCAACGGTTTCCGGTTAATTTTATATTGTTCACTAGATTACGAAATGAGTTTATAAGTATTTTTTAAATAACATTAAAAAATAATCTTCACACAATGGGAGAATTAAATGAGATCTATAGATCTACGGAGTGACACCGTTACCCTTCCGACACCGGAAATGCGAGAGGCGATAAGCAGAGCAGAATTGGGAGACGATGTCTTCGGAGAGGATCCAACCACACTCGAGCTCCAAACGCTTTCAGCACAAATGATGGGTAAGGAAGCGGCTCTGCTCGTGCCCAGTGGGACCATGGGCAATCTCGTTTGCACTCTCACCCACTGTGCGCGTGGAGAGGAGGTAATCCTGGGTGATCGGTCTCACACCTTCCTCAATGAAGCCGGGGGCATGGCAGCACTGGGTGGATTGCATCCGCGTACTGTTTTGAACCAGCCGGATGGAACAATCCGGCTGGAGGATATTGAATCGGCAATCCGCGGAGATAACGACCATTTTCCCCGTACGCGTTTGATATGTCTGGAAAACACACATAATTTCTGCAGCGGCTCCCCCCTCCCACCTGAATATACCGATGCAGTAGTCGATCTGGCCCGACGGTACAGACTTCTCGTACACCTTGACGGCTCCCGGATATTTAATGCATCGGTAGCCCTGGGGATCGACGTGAAGAGATTGATCCGTAATGTGGATTCTGTAACCTTCTGCCTCTCAAAGGGTCTCTCAGCACCGGTCGGATCAGTGGTATGTGGTTCGAGAAAATTTATCGCCGAAACACGCCGGACACGCAAGGTTCTGGGAGGCGGCATGCGGCAGTGTGGAATCATCGCTGCCGCAGGGATCATCGCACTTGATCGGATGATAGAACGAATCGCCGAAGATCATGAAAATGCTCATCGGCTCGCGGAAGGTATAGAAAACATACAGGGACTGTCAATCGATCTGGAGCACATACGGACAAACATAGTCTATTTCAATCTTGCAGACGGCCGTTTATCGGAAGAAAAGTTTTTAACGGAGCTCGGGAGAAGGGGTATCAAATTTCTCCGAAGCGGTCCTTCTCGGTTTCGAATGGTAACCCATTATGGAATAAGCGCCGATGACATCGATGAAGTATTACGTAGTTTAAGTGAAGTGTTAACCAATCATCTCTGAACCCTGCCCGATGCGTTGCCCCGAGCTAGGCGCATTACCTCATCCGTCGTAATGAGGGGTAAATCTCCTGGTATCGAGTGCATGAGACAGGAGGCTGCAGTAGCAAACTCGAGCGCCTCCCTTTCACCCGACAAATTCTCCAGACCATATATAAGCCCCGCAGCAAAGGTATCTCCCGCTCCGACCCTATCCACGATATCGTGAATTTCATACTTTCGGGAAACAATACACTCGCTGCCGTTGTTGAGAACCGCTGACCAGCTGTTGTAATCGGCAGAATGACTCTCCCTCAGGGTGACCGCAGCTGTTTTCAGGTTGGGGTAGGTTTTTAACACAATGTCGGTCATTTGTTTATAGCTCTGTACATCCAGTGATCCCTTTTCCACATCGATTTCCATCTCCATGCCCAGCGATTTTTGATAATCCTCCTCATTACCGATGAGTATATCCACATAGGTCACGATTTCTGTCATGACTTCCTGTGGCGTTTTCCCATATTTCCATAACTTTTTGCGGTAATTGAGGTCACAAGAAACTCTAAGATTCTTTTCTCGTGCATGCCTTACCGCAGCCAGTGAAAGCTTAGAGGCTGAAAGTGAAATAGCGGGAGTTAAGCCTGAGAGGTGAAACCAACAGGCACCCTCAAATACCCGTTCCCAATCTATATCCCCGAGAGTCGCCTCCGAAACAGCTGAATGGACCCTGTCATATAAAACAACCGATGAACGTTGATTGGCACCCTGCTCGAGATAGTAAATACCGAGCCTGCTGCCCTTTCTCACGATGAAATCCGTACATACACCGTACTTTTTAAGCTCCCGGATACACGCATCGCCGATCGGATTTTGAGGTATCACTGATATAAAAACGACATCGAGGCCGAAACAGACAAGACCAACTGCAACATTTGCCTCTGCTCCACCAAATGTGGCTTCAAAACGGGAACTCTGTAAGAATCGTTCCATCCCCGGTGGTTTGAGTCGAAGCATTATTTCCCCGAACGTGACATACCGTTTCATATATAGGGCCTCGCTGTTCACATTATATCAGTAACTGTAAACACATCAATAGCTTTTTCAATATGTCTTCTGTTGAAACTTTTTCTTAAAGGCAAAATGAGAAACATATTTATCTATTTTCGAATTATTGAACTGATGAACAATTCAAAAGAATTGTTCATCAGCGATTAATGAGTTTCTGGTCTCTTTATTGAGGAGGAAGCATGAAGCGGTAAGATATGGAGTTAAGTATTAATGATAGGGAAAAAGCCCTGCAAAAATGCAGGGCGAGCTTTGATTCGTGGGGACTCACGATTTCCGATGTTCCATCCTGCCCCTTTTATTTTGGGTTGAAGGATTTCTACAATATTGGCGAAATCGAGTTTGATATTAACAACAGTGTAGAAGAGGATTACTAAAGTGATATAAAAGTAATGCCCCAAAATACCAAATACAGCTTTTCCGGCTTTGCGAATAGTCTCATTCTGGAATGCTCGAAACCGGATATCATCAGCGATAGTATTTTTGATGATACAAGAATCGCAGAAATGATCGAAGCAGTTGCGCGAAATCTTTAACGCTTGATGGATAGCCCTCCCTTAAGGGGTCGGGTATGAATACCGCACTCTCCGCCACATTTACTCGTCCCTATCCACCTTCCAGCTCGCTCATTATCTTCGGTGGAGATATTTGTACACGGCGCACAGCCAAGTGATCGATAACCCTCTGCGTAAAGCTGATTTACCTTAACGTTATTCAGGGCGAGGAACTGCCAGACTTCCCTTTCTTTCCATATGAGAATTGGGTTGAGCTTCATCAACCCCTTGTCGCGTTCCTCAACCTCTTTGTAATCTGTTCTCGTACGCCCTTCGGTACAGCGAAGTCCCGTAACCCAGCAGCTGACATCCATCTTTTCAATAGCCCAGCGTGTCGGCAATACCTTCAGTATATTGCAACAGAGATCGGGATCGTACTCAAAGAGATTCTCTGGAATATTCTCATCGTTTTTAAATACCTTCAGTTCCGGATACTGTGCCACCACTTCGTCCATAAACTGAACTGTCCTCGTCGGCTTAAACCTCGTGGTAACGATGAAACCCCTGATATTCGGGCTAACCATTTTTGCCAGCTCCCAGACGCATACTGAATCTTTCCCCAGGCTGTTTGCGACCACAAGGCCGTCTCCGTATCTTTCGTATGCTTCCTCGATGAGTGCAAGTGAGCGTTCAACCTTTTCTTTATAATTCAGGTTCTCAACAAGCTCCTTTACATCATCTTTGTTTTCAAGAAGTTCCATTTCTATCCTCCATAAAAAAGCACTCTTTAGCCATCAATTGTAGTAGAAATGGTGAGGAGAGGAAAATAAATTTGTCTTATAAGGCAGTGAGTTATATTATCACAATAAATTTTCTCTTGTTTTGCTATAATTCTATGGAAGTTAATATTCCGTTTAGAATACAAAATCTCTCGTCACAAACAATTCATGAAAGATTCAATTGATCAGGCCGCAGAGTTAATGGTAAAAGCACGGTACTTAAGTGGATTTACCGGTGCCGGTATTTCCGTGGAGAGCGGCATCCCACCATTCCGCGGAGAAAACGGGCTCTGGAATGTCTATGATCCCGCACTTTTTGAAATCAACTACTTCCTCGATCACCCAGAGGAAACATGGAAACTCATGATAAAACTGTTCTATGAAACATTTGAAAAGGCTGCCCCGAACCGTGCGCACGAGGTTCTTGCAGAGCTCGAACACAAAGATATACTCAAGGCACTTATCACCCAGAATATCGATAGTCTTCATTACCGAGCAGGATCCAGGAGGATCGTCGAGTATCACGGCAACTCCAGAACTCTCATGTGCACCAGATGTGGTAAGACCACACCTGTAACACCAGATATTTTGCTACAAATCCCTCCGCGCTGCCTCTGTTCCGGATTGCTCAAACCAGACTTCGTATTCTTCGGAGAAGAGATTCCACCCAATGCAGCACGAGAATCCGAGAGAATAGCAGAAAAAACAGATGTCATGATTGTGATTGGAACAACCGGCCAGATTTACCCTGCGGCCCTCATTCCACAGAGCGCAAAACAGCGCGGTGCGAAGATTGTTGAAGTTAATCCGGAGCCTTCGGATTATACGGATCATATTACGGACATTATGCTTCAGGGAAAGGCTGCAGAAATACTTAACCAACTGAACATCACGATCGATAGGCACTTCGACCGGAGCTGACCACTGCTGCGGCCTGTTGCAGTGCGTAAACCTAAAACACCGCCCACTCTCCCCTGTTGTTCACCTCGTAGAGCCTGTTCATGATTTTCTGAATATAGGCACCGTCCTCCAGAGACGGCGAGGCAGGTTTGTTTTCGTACACGCTCTTCAGAAAGTAGTACTGACTTGCCATATGTCCTCGAAGCCATCCAATTGGAAATCGCGGTCCGGGGAAATTTCCAGCAGATTCGGGGTCCTTGTTCATTGTTTCTATCGCACGGTATCCTCTTCGGCCGCCGATCGGTGCATCAGGGTCGCGCATATCGTAAACATACACATAACTCGGGTTCATGGAGTTGAATTTGAGTGCACCTTCGGTTCCGTACATTTCGATACACAGGTCGTCGTTGCTGCCCGCAATGATCTTCGAAACTTCTATAGTGCCGTTTGCACCATTTTGCATCTTACCCTGCAACATGATATGATCCTCTGCCTTAATCTTCACCATATTTCCCTGCTCATCGGGTCTCGCAGGCCAGAGAATGAGGCTTTCCATCGATAGTTTTTCGTACTGTCCAAGGAAGTGGTATATCAGATCAAGGGCATGCGAACCCATGTCGACAAGAGTTCCACCACCGGCCTGCTCCACATCCTGTTTCCACCCTCGGTACTTCTTTGTTTTGATGTTGCTCGAATGGTAGTAGGTGAGACGGAAGGATATGAGCCTGCCGAAAAAATCTTGATTGAGAAGCGATTTTATCTTCAAAGACCACGGGTAAAACCTGTTGTGAAAAGCCATTTGACCGATCATCCTCGACTCCTGAGCAGAACGCACAATATCATCAGCCTCTTCATCAGTAACACAGAGGGGTTTATCAGCATAAACGTGCTTCTTTGCACTGAGAGCAGCAACAATCTGCTCACAATGCACGTTGTTCGGTGTACATACATCGACTATATGAATATCATCACGCTCCAGAAGATCCCTGTAATCGCTCGTTGCAAACTCGTATCCGAAATCATCTTTCAGCTTTTCAGCCTTGCTCAAAGTCCGGTTGCATATTCCGACCAGTTTTATACGAAATGGAATATTGTCATAGAAGAGCGGTAGGTTCACGTAGCCGTAGGTGTGCGTTTTTCCCATAAACCCTGCACCGATAATTCCTACTCCAAATGTCTTTTCCCCCATAATTCCTCCAACTTTTACATTTCAATTTGAAACAATGACAGATCGCCGCTGCAATATAACTTACCCAGCGATGATCACCTCTACCCCCTTTTTCCTGAATGCCTCAACATCGTTCTTGCTTACCTGTTTGTCGGTAATAATAGTATGCACCGCATCGGCTCCAGCATACCGAACAAAGGATTTTTTACCAAACTTCGAGCTATCCGTCACAACAATAACCCTATCCGCAATGCGAACCATTCTCTCTTCGATGTGCGAAATATTCAGATCGGAGGTGAAGAACCCCTCCTGTACGGTGATCCCGTCACAACCCATGAAGAGTTTATGGGCGTGAAAATCCTGAAGATTTTTTTCCGTCAGCGGCCCGAAGAGGTCCGGGATTTCACGTCTGAGAAACCCACCGAATATCAACACATCAATATTCGAGTTAAACAATGTACTTGCAACTGCAAGAGATGTTGTGGCAACGCTCAAGACCATGTTCAATCTTACCAATTCTTGGGCTATGTAGAGGGTCGTTGTTCCTGTATCGAGAATAATGTTGTCTCCCGGTTGAATCAGGCTGACAGCCCTTTTGGCAATTACTTTTTTTTCCTCTACATGCTCCTGCTGTTTCTGTTTGAAGGAAGAATCGAAAAAGAGTATCCGTTTTGCAAGGACCCCTCCGTGTATTCTCGTGACATAGCCTTTCTCTTCGAGAAAGGTGAGATCCCTTCGGATGGTCATCTCAGAAACCTTGAAAATATCTTTTATGTCGGCAATGGATACCCGCTCGTTTTTCTCTATCATTTCGAGGATTTGTGTCTGACGGATATTCATCGATTGCACGCTCTTCTGTTCATCCTAGAGTGTTTTTTACTTTCAAGAACAATCATGGTAAAAAAAAATTGATTTTTCTCAATGTTAATGTTAGTTTGTGTTAAAATCAAACAATTTTTAACAATTTATACGCTGTGGAGCTGGTCCAATGGGTGATAAAATGAAGGCAGCTCTCTTTTACGGCACAAAAGAGGACATGCGGATAGAGTCAATCGATGTTCCTGAAATCGACGGGGGAGATGTACTGCTCAAGATCAGGGTAAGCGGAATATGCGGGTCCGATGCCCGGAGCTATTTCAAAGGAATAGAGGAACGGTATAAAATCCCCATCATTTTCGGGCATGAGCTAACAGCTGAAGTATACAAAATCGGAAGCGATGTCAAAGCATACAGCTCCGGAGACCGGGTCGTTATTGCGCCGATCTATGGATGCGGTCAGTGTGAATACTGTGTTTCTGGAAAGGAGAATCTCTGCGATGATGTCGTTGTCTTCGGCTGTACCTATGACGGAGGCAATGCGGATTTTATGAAGGTACCAGCCAAGGGAGTCGAGCGGGGCGCCCTGGTCAGAATTCCTGACACGATTTCTGATTTTGCAGGAACGATGATCGAGCCGCTGAGCTGCTGTCTCCACGGGCAGAGACAACTCAATATACAGCCGGGTGATTCTGTGGTTATTTTCGGCTCCGGTCCTATAGGTCTCGCCCATTTGATCATCGCAAAAAAGATCGGGGCTGGCAAGGTTGGTGTCATCGACATGGTCAAAACCCGCCTTGAGGAAGCTACAGCTTTTGGAGCTGATATAGCAATAGATGGGGATGCTCGTATCTGGGAAAACCAGGTGTATGAATATTTTGGAAAGAACGGAATCGATAATGTCATTATTGCTGCCCCGAGTGTTGGGGCGATCGAAAATGGATACCGGATCGTAAAAAAGGGAGGGAACCTGTTAATATTCGGTGGTCTTCCTCATGGAAGCTTCTGGAATATGGACCCGAACGCTGTCCACTACAAGGAAATTACTATTTATGGAAGCATTGACGCTACAATAGATGATTTCAGGCGTGCTGCATTCATGGCGCCATCCCTAAACCTGGATCGATTCATTACTCACAAATTCAGGCTCGATGAGGCAACTCAGGGAATGCAGGTCATGAAAGAAAGGGAAGGATTAAAAGTCGTCCTCGATTTGAGTAACTAGAGGATCAGGAAAAAACCATAAGGAGCATGGATAATGTTCGAAAATGTCAATCCAAAAGACCTCGAAGAGGGAAGAAAGTATTTGATGTCCGGATCGGTAGGTGGAGGCCTGCCAGTACTTGTCGAATCCGGCAAGGGTGCAGTTATAAAAGACATAAACAACAAAGAGTATATTGATTGTACATCACAGGCATGGACATTCAATATCGGGGTGAGTCATCCGAAGGTCATCGCCGCGGTTTCCGAACAGATTCAGCATATCACCCATGTGCGTACCAGTTTCGAAACGATACCAAAGCTGCTGCTCCTTAAAAAGCTCGGTGAAATCGCGCCGAAAAATCTCAAAAAGATCAGCTTCTGTCTGCACGGCTCTGTCGCCAATGAGTCAGCAATGAAGCTGGCCATGACCAACAATCCCGACGGCATGATATTCCTCGCTCCTTTCGAGAATTATTCGGGCAGAACCCTTGCAACGATTGCGGCGAGCTGGTCATATCACCCCATCAGCCGGCTTTTTTCCCAGTACATGAATAATGTTGCACGAATACCTAATGCATACTGTTACCGCTGCCCCTTCGGATTGGAGTACCCCGAATGCAACATTTTATGCGCCGAGTATGTAAAGACAATGATCGAAAGGGGTACCGAACCGGTTATCGCCGTAGTTATGGAGCCGATGCAGGCAAGCGGGGGCATGATTCCACCACCTGAGGGCTATCTGCGACGTATAAGGGAGATATGCGACGAGCATGGCATACTCCTCATATTCGATGAGATACAGACAGGATTTGGAAGACTGGGCGCTATGTTTGCCAGTGAGCTCTACGATGTGTACCCCGATATACTGACCTTCGGTAAAGCCATCGGAGGTGGATTCCCACTTGCAGGTGTTATGCAGCGATCCGATCTCAAACCACCTGAGCCGGCAACCGACTCATACACCTTTGCCCACTTTCCCGTCTCATTTGCCGCAGCAATTGCCACTCTAGAGGTTATTGATGAGGAGAAGCTCGTTGAGAGAGCACAAAAGATGGGAGCCTATTTCACCACGAGACTGGAAGAGCTCCAGAACAAGTATGAAGTGATCGGTGACATTCGTGGTCCGGGATTGATGATCGGTATCGAGCTCGTAAAAAACAGAAAAACCAAAGAAATGGCCAATGATACCTGCCATGCGGTCGTAAAGGAGGCCGTTGAACACGGTGTTATTTTCGGCGAAAGCAAATTCAAGGGCCTCGGTAATGTGCTCAAAATAAAACCGCCTCTGGTAATAAGTGAGTCACAGGCGGACAGGGTTTTAGAAGTATTTGAAATGTTGATAAAGAAACACGAGGGGAAACAATGAAGCCAGAATATAGTCTGATGCTTGAAGAGTTTTACAACAATGCCCAGGAGGTGTTCGAGAAGTTCGACGAGAGGGAGCTCGAGCAGGCAGTGTCAATCATACTCGCTTCAAAAAAGATCTTTGTACTCGGAATCGGACATTCTGGAATGTTCGGAAAAATCTTTGCCATGAAACTCAATCATGTCGGGCTCAAAGCATACAGCGTATTCGATGAGATAAACCCTCCCTTTGCAAAAG
Source organism: uncultured Spirochaetota bacterium (assembly GCA_964347455.1). Classification (GTDB taxonomy): domain Bacteria; phylum Spirochaetota; class B62-G9; order B62-G9; family DRHN01; genus JAGLSF01. Next base: position 24,726 of record CAYFYU010000050.1, read on the forward strand.
AGGACCTCTTCATAGCAATATCACAGTCGGGAGAGACAAAGACCATCCTGGCTCTTGCGGAAAAGGCAAAAAAGATCGGCGGAAAAGTTCTTGCTGTGACATCTGTCCGGGACTCAACGCTGGCCTCGTTATCCGAGACGGTTTTAAAAATAGAAAAAGTCTCAGATACCACTGTTTTTGAGGTACTGGCTCATATTGGAGACCGAAAGAATCAGAACCTCCTCGGGGCACTTTTTGGGTTCAACATATACATTCTCTTCTATACAATTATCGTACTGCTTGCACAGAAACTTGGAGAATCACCCGATTCAATAAACAAAAGACACGCGAATCTACAGTAACACGATACTGTTACGACATGCTGTGCAGAGCCACCCGGTTTCC
>CAYFYU010000050.1:25119-25404 GCA_964347455.1 uncultured Spirochaetota bacterium
TCGATAAATAGTAGACATGCAAATTTACAATAAAAATATGTAACCTAAACATTCATTTTAAAATTCTAAATTCTTCACCATTTTCTTACAGGTATCTTCTCTTCGATTTGCCAGCATAAATACTATTTGCAAGATGATTTTAGTAATTCAGTAATTTCAAAATATAATTGACACATATGGGCAATTAAATATAATGGACAGTGCCAAAACAATCAAAGGTGTTACTCTAAGAAATGTCCAGTGTTTTGGAATCTTCCAGCAATAATCGAAAGTTTGTTAAAAATC
>CAYFYU010000051.1:0-25232 GCA_964347455.1 uncultured Spirochaetota bacterium
TATCGGCCTCCTGCCCCGGAGGTGATTATTCCGATGGGAGCGTAGGTATTCGGTTTCGCTCCGCTTCACCTCACACCTACGCATGTGAGACTAACTCTGGAAGTGGTACAAAGTGTGGGGGCTGGTCATAGTGCGCTGCGATCGGAGTATTGAACAGTGGCGCAACCCATGAGAAGGATAATCAGACCAAGCAGGTAGAATAGATGTTTTAACATCATGGCAAACCCCAATAAAAATTTTATTAGGGTGCAATATAAGGTTCCTTTTCATCTTATACTAATTTAAAGAGATCGAATGTCAAGTGGCAGCTTTAAAGAGTTGAGCATGATTTGTTCCAAATGAGAATATCACTCCTTAAAAGGAATAACGAAAATACAAGAGCGGCAGAGCAACATCTTCGGAGGCGGTTTCGAGAAGTTCCTCCCTGGATTTTTTGTTCCATTTTGCTAAACCGTACCCCGTCAATCCCCCAACAAGTGCCCCAGCTATGACATCGGTAAGCCAGTGCTTATCCTTTGCTATGCGTGCCAGTGCAGTTCCAGTTGGGACGATAAGCAGGCTGTAGGTGAAGAAATTGGGGTAATAGACGATCCAGGGTACCGTGAATGCAAATGCAGTTGATGTATGTCCAGAGGGAAAGGAGTGAAACTGTTTTTTAAATGAAAAGGGGGAGAAATAATGGGGTCCCCTGTAAGCATAGGGCCGGGCTCTTCCCACAAGAACCTTTATACCACCAACAAAGAACAAAGAGACCACCACGGATTCCATGGAGGTAAATGAGGCATCCTGGAATTTCCCGTTGTCGGTAAGCAGGGAGAGGCCGAAGAAACCGCCGGCTACCGGTAGGGTATAGAGCGGATTTCCGACCTCATTTGTAATATCTAGATAGGTTTTTTTCCATCCCCCGTACCCTCTCTGTACTGCCTGGCGAACTTCTTCATCCTTGAATGATAGCAGATAAAGCGCTCCCGTTGTGTAGGCTGTTATAAAACCGGTCTTTACCGTCAGTGACTCATTGAGTCCCCTAAGATCCGCCTCCAGGTAGTCCCTGAAACGGTTTTCATCCAGGTCCTGCTGTGCTGCAATTGGATATGGCAAGGAAAGAATAAACAGCAGGATTGAAATGATCAAAATGCAAATTGTGTTTCCCTTACGTAAAATTCGTGACATTATAGTATCATATTTTTAAAGACGATTGTAAAAATAAAAGTTAACGATAATTTTTGTTTCATATACTGTCAACAGATTATGATGGACCCAGACATATATTTTTGGAAGATTCAATGAAACGGTATGCCTTACTCATCTATCTTTTAATTGTATTTGCAGAGTTCGAACTGATGGCCGATGAACACAAGTATAAAAAAATATCGCTGCCAAAAGTGGAGGCTGTATCCTTAAGACCTTATAGCAGGATAAAATTTCCTCAAATTAATGAGTCTTCAGGAATTGTCAGGAGTCGGGTTTTTCGAGATGTTTACTGGACACATAATGATTCGGGAGATCTACCGAGAATTTTTCCGTTAACCAGAAATGGTGATATTATCAAATCACGCTGGTCGGTGGTGTACAACGGTATCATGATTGATGGTGCTAAGAACGTTGATTGGGAGGACATAACTGCAGATGATAAGGGCAATTTATGGATCGCGGACATCGGAAATAACAAAAGAGAGAGGAAAAATTTCATTATCTACGTAATCAGAGAACCCTCTCCTCTCGAATTATCAGCAGCACCCATCAACAAAAAGATAGAATTCTTCTACCCCGATAAGAAGAACTCATCCAAGAGAGATGACGTCAATGCAGAGGCGATTTTTTGGGCCAATGGTGAGCTCTATATTTTTACAAAACACGATGAAAGTAAACGATCGAAACTCTATCGTCTCAAATCACAGCTCCCCAATGAAAAGAATGAGGCTGTGCTCGAAGGCAGCTTTGATTTCAACGGGGCTGTAACTGGAGCCGATGCTACAATTGATGGAACCATGCTTGCTGTATTGACCTACTCATCAGTATGGCTCTTCAAAGTTGAGGAGGGATCCTCTGATTTCTTCAACGGCACCATATACTGGCTCCCCATAATTGCTGGACAGGTAGAAGGTATCTGTATCGATGATGATAGGCTGCTTATCAGTAATGAGAACAGGGCACTTTTTGAATTAGCAGTTGACGATATGATTCTGGTCAGAGAGTGATGAGGTGCTATGGCGGGTGCTCTATTCGGTGTATACGTTGGTCAATTCGCAGCGTTGATAACCGCGGGATGCTGGACAGTCAGCGCCCTTGTATTTGAAACTGCGGGTAAGCGGTTGGGATCTCTTACACTCAACCTTATCAGGCTCGTCATTGCTTTTGTCTGCCTCAGCGGATTTTCTCTGCTCACACGCGGTATGCCGCTTCCATTAGATGCGACCAGGCACGAATGGGTCTGGCTCACGATCTCCGGTGTCATTGGATTGGTTGTGGGCGACCTGTTTCTATTTCGCGCTTTTATCGTTATCGGTTCGCGGATAACCATGCTCATCATGGCACTGGTGCCTTTATTCACTTCTGTGATTGGCTGGATAGTTATGGGAGAGATACTGTCAGCGGGAAATGTTGTTGGTATGACGCTTACCGTTGGGGGTATCGTGCTGGTGGTTTTGGAACGTGAGAATAGCAATGGACAGGTCCAGTTTTCCCGACCCCTGCCAGGGATACTGCTTGCTCTTGGAGGTGCACTCGGGCAAGCTTCTGGACTCGTGCTGAGCAAATTTGGTATGGGAAGCTACGATCCCTTTTCAGCAACCCAGATAAGAGGTATAGCAGGAATTTTCGCTCTTTCTATTCTCTTTTGTATCTTGAGAGCATGGAGGCGTATACCCCCTGCGATTCGGGATGGAAAGGCCATGTTGAACACCACCCTCGGTGCATTTTTTGGACCTTTTCTTGGTGTTTCATTCTCTCTGCTCGCCGTTCAGTACGCCTCCGCAGGTGTGGCATCGACTATCATGGCCATAGTGCCGGTGCTCATTATACCTCCCGCTATGATTTTTCTCAAGGAGAGGGTAACCTTCAAAGAGACGGCAGGTGCCCTGATCGCCGTGGGTGGTGTTGCTCTGCTTTTTATGTTGAAATGAGATTTGTTTTTATGTTACGACGATGAGATGTGTAAAAGAGGTCAAAAAAACACTAATCCTTGGACTGGAGGAGAGAGATGAAACAGGTAAGAATATTATCATGGAATGTGAATGGCATCAGGGCTGTGCAAAAAAAAGGATTTGTTGATTGGCTGGCCAGCGAGGAGCCTGATATCATTTGTATACAGGAAACGAAAGCGTGGAAGGAGCAGCTTGTAGACGAGTTAAAAGAACCCGCGGGTTATTCAGTTTACTTTGCAGAAGCCGAGAGGAAAGGATACAGCGGTGTGGCACTCTACACGAAGCAAGCGCCCGTTCGTGTCGAGTACAGCTTCGGTGTGCAACGTTTCGATCCTGAGGGAAGAACTATCGTCGCAGATTACGATGACTTCATTCTGTTCAACGTCTACTTTCCAAATGGAAAAGCCTCCAAAGAGAGACTCAGGTTTAAGATGGATTTTTATGATGCTTTCCTAGATCAAATTAGCGGTTTGTTGAAGAAGAACAGACGTATTGTTGTATGCGGTGACGTTAATACTGCACATAAGGAGATAGATCTCGCTCGACCGAAGGAGAATGAAAAGATTTCGGGCTTTCTCCCTGAAGAGCGTGCCTGGATTGACCGAGTTCTGGATAGCGGGTTCGTAGATACATTCCGGATGTTTAATAGCAGCCCTGAACAGTACACCTGGTGGGATATGAAAACGAGAGCGCGCGAGAGGAACATTGGCTGGCGGATCGATTACTTCTTTGCCAGTGCAAATCTAAAAGACAGTGTGGATTCCTCATTCATACTTTCAGATGTTCAGGGTTCGGATCACTGCCCCATTGGTATTACTCTCTCCCTCTAAGCCAACCGTCGTTTGGAGAATGGTACGGTTCGTGCTCGTACTAATTATCTTTCCAGGTTTTTCAGATTTCCGTCAAAGAGTGCCGATTGATATTCAAGTTCCGTTAGAAAGTCATCGAGTGTGCTGTAAAGTTCCTCTAGGTGGGTACGCAGTTTGTGGTTTTCCTTTGAAAGATTACCGAGTAGATTCCCCTTTCCTGAAGCCGCTGCTTCAATCATGGTATTGTTGTTGACATGCAACATCTCCTCAAATCGTTCTATCTCCATTTCGGTATCTCGTATCTTTTCTTTTATCGGTCTGAGAACCCGGGAACGTTCACGGGCGATTTCTGCCCGTTTGATTCTCCGGTCCTTGCGAATAGTTTTATCTCTTCTCTCATCAGTACCGATAAATTTCAACTTTTTTTCATCTTGCCATCCACGTTTATTGAGGAACTCATCGTAGCTTCCTTCGAAAACGAAAGGCCCAGTGTTGTCAAAGACGATCTGACGTGTTGTTAAGGTCTGGAGGAACATCTCGTTGTGGGTTGCAAGCACGACAGCTCCGGGAAAACGATCGATGGCAGTCATAAGCGAGTCGCAGGATTCCATATCCAGATGATTTGTTGGTTCATCGAGAAGAAGAATATTTACCGGTGTTAGAAGAATTTTCCCCAGAAGAACCCTACTCTTCTCACCCCCGGAAAGCATATTTATTTTTTTCTGTGAACCATCCCCCCCAAACATCATAGCACCTGCTACCCCAAGTATCTCCCTCCGAGTTCTATCTCCGAATGCAGAGCCCAGCTCCTCCTCCACCGTTCTTTCCTCTGATAGGGTATCCAATCCCGACTGACCAAAATATCCTATAGAGGTTGAGGGATGAAACGTAATTACACCTCTTGTCGGTTTCAAACTACCTGCAAGCAGTTGCAGCAAGGTCGATTTGCCCTTGCCATTTTTTCCAATAATACCGATACGATCCCGTTTCCCTATTACAATACTGAATTGGTCGATGAGAGGTGGCGACGAGGTTGAATAGGAGAAAGATACATTCCTGGATTCCATTATGTACTTTGCCCTAAAAGGAGCCGCAGAAAAGGAAAAGTCCAGTTTTTCCATTTTTTCCAGCATATCGAGAACTCCTTTTTTTTGAAGCGCCTTGATCCGTGACTGTACCAGACCTGCAAGTCGCGCTTTTGCCCTGAATCTTTCGATAAATAGTTCTACCTCCCTTCTTCGTTTTTCATCATTGATACGTGTCTTTTCGTATATCTCTTCCTCTTTTGCTATCTGGTTGTAGAGTTTTGTGGTGTCGCCCCTGATCTTACGTATTCTGTGACGGTGAATCATCATCGTATGGGTTGTTACACTATCCATAAAACTTCTATCATGGGTGACGATCAGAGATTCTCCGCGCCATACATTGAGGTGACGCTTGAGCCATCGAATCGCCACAATATCGAGATAATTCGTTGGTTCGTCGAGAAGCAATAGATCGGGCTCACCAGCAAGCACCTTTGCTAAATTAAGCCTGGCCTGAAATCCATTTGAAAGGAAGACTGGATTCTGGTGTAGTTCTATGGTAGAAAATCCCAATCCGCTCAGGATCTTCTCAACCCTCCATGTATCATTTATCTGCTCAGCCTTCAAGCCGATACTTGCTTCAGCGAGAACCGTGCTACACGAATATTGGGGTTCCTGGATCACGTAGCCGACCGAATATTCTTTGGGCAACGACACGGTTCCAGCATCGGGAGAGATCTGTCTGCTGAGAAGATTCAGCATGGTCGTCTTACCGCTGCCGTTTGGGCCAACAAGGCCGACTCGCTCACCTGAATTGATCGTAAACTTTACATCATCGAAGAGTATCTGATCACCAAATGATAGTTGTAGATTGCTTACCCTGATCATATTTATCTTTAAATCCAGCTAGCTCAATTTTCTATGATTACCCTAATATAACAAGACTTCCCCTTCTCAAATGAAGAAATTTTTTTATTTTGTAAATGAATCGTCACCACACACTTATTATTGCAATATTCTCTTATATAGATGTTCGGTAAGATTTCTTCGACAGGGCTGTAATGGTTCTGTGAAATATAGTTCACAGGACTGGGGTTTTACGATCATTTTTCTTTCTAATTTTCTGGAAAACTATTAGATTAAGCAGAATAAAATGTTAATCTCTGAGGTATCATCTGTTTTTTTTCCGATGAGGTCTGCCAGGGATCTACCTTGTAGAAGGTATATTCTATGAAGCCGATTGACTGGAACAATCTGGGTTTCGAGATCAATCCCGCCGACAAGATGTTCATAGCCCATTATAAAGATGGGAAATGGGGTAGCGGGAAAATAGTTGATTATGCAACAATTCCTCTCTACCCCTCTGCTGTTGTTCTTAACTACGGCCAGGGAATTTTCGAGGGTATGAAGGCATACAGGACGAAGGATAACCGTATAGCGATGTTTCAGCCCTATGCAAACGCAAAGAGGCTGAACGCGGGGTGCCGAAGACTGTGCATGCCCGAGCTCGATGAAGAATTTTTTATTCAATCTATTACAAAGCTCTTGGGTGAAAATCGCGATTGGATTCCTCCCTTTGGAAAGGGCGATCTCTATATACGTCCACTTCTCTTTGGTTCCGGACAGATGCTCGGAGTATCCCCTGCAGTCGAGTATACATTTCTCGTTTACATGTCACCGGTCGGTCCCTATTTCAAGGGTGGATTAAGCGGAATTAATCTGGAGATACGCAGCGATTATCACCGTGCACCACACTATGGTACGGGAGATGTCAAGGCAATTGGTAATTATGCAACATCTCTGCAGCCAAAGGCGATCGTCAAGAAAAACGGGTACGATGAGGTACTGTATCTGGATGCAAAACTCTCCACCTATGTCGAGGAAGTTGGGTCTGCAAACTTTTTTATGATCAAAAATGGGGTCATAGCGACTCCCCGCCTTGCGGGTTCGATACTACCCGGGATAACCAGGAAGTCGGTGCTTACCCTGGCAAATCAGATCTTTGGACTCATTCCGGAGGAAAGGGATATCAGGTATGACGAACTTTTTGTTGCCGATGAGCTCTTCTGTACTGGAACAGCTGCTGTTATTACTCCCATTCTTTCTGTAGCATACAGCGGAGAATCCCACAGAATCGGTAATGGTAAACCTGGTAAGCTCACAAAAAAACTCTACGATGAGCTGAAGGGAATACAGCTTGGTCAGAGACAAGACAAATTCAGCTGGCTCTACTTTATTGATTAGGGGTTGCTGCCTCCAATATAAACGTTACTTCATTTATTGATATAATTAATCTAAATTTCAATGAAGATTTCTATTATCGCGATATAATAATATATGCGGGTATGATTCTAGAAAACTGCAGCTTTGCCCTTTCCCAGTAGCTGTTATTACATGAGGAGCGATCCATGAATAAAATGAATATTCCTTTCGACCTCCAAAAGAGGCTCCAGCAGGAAAATGCCACGATTAGTGCCACAGGGGAATATAAACAGATTACCGTTATGTTTGTCGATATGAGAGGCTTTTCGTATATACTCGAAAACCATCATGCAAAAAGGGTTTTGCGCCTTCTCGATATATACTTTCGGATGCTCGTTTCGATTGTAGGAAAATATGATGGAATAGTGGACAAACTTGTTGGTGACGGGCTGATGGCTGTGTGGGGTTTGCCGGTTGGGAAAAAAAGCGATGTATACAATGCAATACGTGCGGCTATAGAGATACGAATTGGCATGTTCAGGCTTATTCCCGAACTGGTCAGTATTGGTGAAGTTCCTCTGGAAGTCGGTATTGGAATTGGAACAGGAACGGCAGTAACCGGCCTTGTTGGTCCTCAAACACGAAAAGATTTTACGCTTGTCGGGAACTGCATCAACCGTGCTGCACGTTTACAGTCGCTTGCATCGGATAATCGTATCTTCATCGATGCGGCAACTGCGAAAGAGGTCAGGACATTCTCATATCTGCTTGCCGCCGGGTTGAAGACTCATCCATACATTCTTAAAGGAACAAGGGCCTATGAGATCGAGGGACTCTGTGAGGTCAATGAGGAATTTGCTAGGGTGAGAAGACACCCCCGGATGGTTGTGGCAAAAATTGCGGGTATAACAAAGCTCAACTCAAACAAGAGGAAACCCGCGCTTATCAAAAGCATCGGCGAAGGCGGTCTAGGGGTTGAGATACACGATTATGAGGATTTTCATCTTGATATCGGTGACGAAGCATTATTCGACTCATCCCGTCTCAGCCTGTTCAACCAGGAAAATACAAGAGGGTATATAGTACGGAAAAAAGAGCTTAAGGGTGGTGGTATTTACAGAATAAAAACGTGGGATGTGGGAGTGAAATTTATCGATGTTTCAGATGAAATAAGACATCGGCTCCTCAAAGTGTTTGTTGGAAACGAGACTCTCAGTCAGATGGTATTAACCTGATAGCTCTAAATATTTATATACCTTTCGACTTTTTCCTCTCCTTTAAAAAATTATCGAACTCATTGCTGCTCAGAGTATTAATCACATCCTTTCGTTCCAGCCATCCTTTCTGTGCCATGATGGTTCCATATTCGATATCATCAAGACCCTGAACGGAATGAGCGTCAGGACCGAGTGTTATGAGAATGCCTTTCTGTGCAGCTCGCTTCAACAGGGGCCAGTCAGGATCGAGTCGGTGGGGATTGCAGTTGTGTTCAAGAACGACCCTTTCTTCACAGAGCGCGGCGAGTACCTTCTCTTCGTCGTAACCGTAACCTTCTCTTGAAAGGAGAAGCCGTCCACTTATGTGGCCTATGATAGTGAGATAGGGGTTTCGGATGGCCTTCGTCAATCGAGACGTTGCCTCATCCGGGGACATTGAGAGCTTTGAATGGATCGAGCCAATTACGAAATCAAACCATTTGAGTATGCTCTCCGGATAATCGAGTGAACCGTCGGACAGGATGTCTGATTCGATACCGCAGAATACCCTGAATGGAGCAAGCCGCCTATTTATCTCCCTTACCTCTTCGAGCTGTGTGCGAACCCTCTCCTGGGAGAGGCCATGCGCATAAAAGGCTGACTGTGAGTGATCCGCAAGGCAGAGATAGGAGAACCCACGGATCTTGCAGGCAAGAGCAATTTCCTCGATGCTGTTCAATCCATCAGAATAGTTTGAATGAACGTGAATCATGCCTCTCACATCCTCAGGTTCAATGAGTGTGGGAAGCCTCCCCCTTGAGGCACTCTCTATCTCCTCTCCCCCCTCCCGAATTTGGGGAGGTATATAACTCAATCCGAGTTCCCTGTAGATGGATTCCTCGCTTGGAGTGGCTGTAGGTTTTTGCCCACGGTATAACCCGTACTCGTTGAGTTTGAACCCCATGCGTCGTGCACGGGCTCTCAGGATGGTATTGTGTTCTTTTGAACCGGTAAAGTGCTGCAGTGCACAGGGGAATGAGCTCTGTTCAACTATTCTAAAATCGATCTGAATTCCGCCTCGGTGTATTGAGATCTTGGTCGGTCCATATGCCAAAGGCTCTCCGCCATCGGCAAGGGATAAGAACAGCTCTTTGACGGTACCGTTTTTCCGATGTGGATGTGTAGAGAGGAGGATATCGACATCTTTTAAAACACTCTTTCCCCTGCGGAGACTTCCAGCAATGACCGCTTGTTCGAAGCGATTGGATCGGTGAATTGCGCCCAATATCTCGTTCGCTATCTCTGTTGTCTCTGAGAGGAGGTGGAGATCTCTGTATCGTTTTTTAAATTCTATTGCCCTCAGTATGTTATCCTGGCTGCGCCTTCCAAACCCATCGAGCTTCAACAACCGGTTTTCCTTACATGCGTATTCCAGTTCACCAATTGTGGAAAGCTTTAGTTTCTCCCAGAGGATTTTAATTCTCTTCGGTCCGAGTCCGGATAGGGCAAACAGCTCTCCGATCGTGTCGGGAAAGGGCTCTTTGAGGTCCCGAAGGAGGGAAGACTGCCCGGTTTTGAGGAGCTCTTGAACTACATCCTCAACACCCTTCCCGATACCCCTGATTTCTCTCAGTCTGCCCTCACCGGCGATTTTTTCAATGGATCCCGTAATGGATTCAATGGCGTGCGCAGCACCATTGAATGCTCGTACCTTAAAGGGGTTTTCTCCTGAGAGTTCCAGATACCGTGCGATCTCTTTTATGTGAGCTGCGATTTCTTTGTTTGTCATGGGAATCGTTCGTCAGTCGAGCTTTAGACTATCAAGCTCTGTCTGTACACTATTTAGAATGGTGCGGGGATCTTCACCACCCAGCATGATACGCTCCAGAGCACTTTTCATTATTGTATTGACGGTAAAATAGTCGAAGGGGGAAGTGAAAATGGTGCCTTTTTCGGTTTCGATGATCGGTGTCATATAATTCGGGTTTTCCTCATAGAAGATCAGCAGGTCAAGTGAGCTTTTTACACTGCTCAGTATTGCTGGAGAACCCGTGTGGGTGTGCCACTTTATGGCGTTTTCGAAATCTGAAAGATACTCTACGAATTTAAAAGTTTCCCGCTGTTTTTTTCCGGCACTCTGCGTTAAAACTAAACAGGTCCCGGTAATGGTAGGGTTAACCTCATTCGCAGTGGGCAAATTCCACACCGTCAGATTATATGGGAGGTTCGTCTGAATACGCACGAGTATAGAGCTCGGAGCCATCATTATCCCAAGCTTTCCACTGAGAAATATCTGCTCACCTTCACTCATCGTAATCTTCGGAGGCATAAAGTCGTGCGTGTACACAAACTCCTGGAGAGTGGACATTGCCCTTATGGCATCCTCTGAGTTTACGACCAGTCTCTGCTGTTGAAAAAGAGGTTTTCCAGAGAAGCTCTGTACAAAAGATATAAAATGGGTGAGGGTTTCCATAGGAATGAAAATGCTCCACCTTCCACTGGTATTGTCGCGGATCTTTTGAGCTAAGGTGAATATTTCATCCCATGTTGCCGGCTCTGGTTCGCGCCACGTGCCCGATATTCTCAGAATATGCTGGTTGATAAAGAGTAGGTTGGTGTTGAAAGAAAAGGGAACACCGTAGACATCACCATCCAAACGGACAGATTCCCAGTACTTTTGGGGAATGTCCTCCATCTGTCTATTTGAAATAGAGGCGGAAATATCGACTATAATATTATTTTTCTGCAAAGTACGAACATAGTGTACCGGAATGAGTGCGAGATCGGGAAGATTTTCCTTGGAGTTCAGTTTTAAATACAGATCCTCCTCATTTCCCTGAAAGGCGCCACGTACAATAATTCCCTTCTGTGATTTGTTGTACGTATCTATCATGGAATTAAGAATTTCTTTGTTATAGGTCCCCACCGAATGCCAGAATTGGATTTCGGCTTTTGTACTTCGCTGCTCTCTGCTGCCGGCTGAGAGGTGAAAAAAGGTTGCCAAAGAGAGGAAAATGAGAGAAAAAATAAAAACGGCCACACCCTGACGGCTCAATTTGAAAATCCATCCCTTATAACGGTGACATTTACTCCATTGTGAATATAATATAAGTAATTATGGCTAAATTAAATAAAAATTTCAAGAGAGCGGTTGATGACCTCCTCTACATGCTGGAAAGGGATTATCCGAAACGGTCATCGATAGAAATTGTCGGAAATCGATACCGTTTGGGATCCGATGAAAGGATGATGCTTTTTAGAGGTGTTTTCAAAGACTCAGAGTGCCGGGAACGGATGAAAAAGAGAGTGGACCCGAAGAAGAAAATTAAGGAGCGATGTGTGATCGATGGATACAATGTTTTTATTACTCTTGAAAGTTTCCTTTCAGGTAGAATGGTCTTCCGATCTCTCGACGGATGGGTCCGCGATATATCGGGTGTTTATGGTAACTACACCTTCGGTTCTCTGACAGTTCGGGCTGCCGGACTCATACTGGATTTCATCAAAAATTGTATAGAGCAGGGGCCATCAGTATTTATTTATCTTGATTATCCAGTCTCAAAGAGCGGGGAATTTGCTCAGTTTTTGCGTGACCTGCTGGTTAAAGAGGATCTGGTTGCCCATGTTGAGGTTGTGAAAAGCCCTGATGTGAGAATAGTGAAGGAGCACAAAAAGGATATCATTGCCACATCGGATACGGTTCTTATCGATAAAACAGAAGCGTGCGTGGATGTTCCAGCATATCTTATATGCGATCATATGGGTAAGAATATCGTGGATCTGATTGGTTTTATGACTGGTCAGTCCCATTTCTCGTGAAGCGGAGATTACGGGATAAACTCAGATAGAATTTGCGTCTCTACCTAAAACCAATAGAAATGAATTGGGAGCCTGCGCCAAGCCGTTTCGTTTGAGGCGCCGCTGTCATCGGTGGTAAGACCATCCGACCAGCACATGTCACACACCGGGTCTCCGCGGGACAGAGTTTGCGAACGATGGTAATACCCTGGCGCTCCGGATCCTTCAGCGATCTCATACGCAATGGACCAGTCGTACCAGCACCAAGATCGGTAGAAAGCCTCCATTTCACCATGGTCTGGATGAGATCTGAGATACTGCTCTATATAATGGAAAGCGGCACAATAGGTCCACTGCGTCAGAATACGTCCCGAATCCCGGGTTATGATGACTTCATAACCCGGTCGTCCGGGAGTGCTGAAAGGGAAGCGCAGAAGCATTCGCCAGAACAGGTCTATCTGGCGTAGAGGATTCGCGGTCATCGTTTGTGCAAAACGCTTCGGAAGCGATAGAATGGTCACCATGGTGAGAAGAACGATAAAACGGTTTCCGAGAGTCGGTATTTCGCGAAGGTTTGCAGTACCCAGAAGCTGATCGAAAGTTCGCCAAGTACTATCGTGAATTTCCTTTATTTCCGACCGTAGGAATCGCCCTGCTTCCGGTACCTCCCGTACCTTCATTCTTCCTTGCAGAACCTGCTTCATCGCGCGAAGAGTCAAATGACGAAAAATGAGTTTATAGATGAACATGAATCCAACCTCCTGTACTTTCAAGTTTGAAATTCTGAAATCACGGCAAGGGGTCTGTTATTGACCTCAATTTCCCTTTCTTCAGTTTCAATCAGTTTACGAACATACGTTTTTACCCATAGAAAAACCACTATTGATCCAACGATGTTTCCCACCACGATGCCAGCCCACAAACCGGGATGACGCTGGTCAAGGAAGAGTGCGAACAGCATGGAGAAAAGTGGCATTAGTATTACGGTACGGGTAACTATGGAAACGAGTGCATTCATCCCCTTACCTATACCTTGAAACACGCCGTCAGAGAACCCCCCTATAACCGCAACAGGATAAAACAGCCACATTACTCTCAGGAACATTACCAGATCATCTGCGATTCTGGCTGAACCCTCGACCCTTGTGAACAATGCTGCGATCTGTGTTGAAAATAAGACGGTCAAGACTGCCATTAAGAGCTCAATGATAATTCCTACCTTCAAGGCATACATGAAGGCAGTGTTGAGTTTCTTGAATTCACGTTGACCAAAGGCAGCACCACTAACAGAGATAACTGCAGAGGCAATGCCAAAGCAGGGCAGTAATGCAAAAATCACCACTCGCCATCCTGTAGTGTAAACTGCAACGCCGTCGGTTCCGCCAACACGGACGAGAATAAGATTCATAATTAACATGGTGAAAGCCATGGAGAGTTCCTGTACCATAGCTGGCACACCGACCTTGAAGATATCCCCAACGATCTCTCGCTTGAATCGAAAACCACGGAAATTGAATGAGATATACGTGTTTTTCTTAACGAAGAGCCAGAAGAACAGCAGAATAGAAGAGATGAGTAAAGACAGAATAGTCGCCCAGGCGGCTCCTGCAACACCAAGCCCGAGTGTATAGATAAACAGAGGATCGAGTCCAATGTTCAACACTGAACCTAATGCCATGGCAAACGTAGCTTTCTTTGCATCTCCCTCACCACGGAGTATGTTGATTGCTATATAGGTGAAGAAAGTGATTGGGGTGCCGGCAAACATTATCCTGGCATAGGATAAGGTCAAACCAATTATTGGACCAGCACCCAACCGAAGGAAGATCTTCTCAGCAAACAGGTACAGCGGAATCGTGTAAACCACGGTCATCATAAGCATAATGATAATCGTGTGTACCGCTACGGCGTCTGCCCCGGCCTTGTCTCTGGCCCCGATTTTACGGGCAATGGCAGATGCAGCCCCAAATCCCAATCCCATCGATATGGCCATGATCAGGAAGAAGAAGGGAAAGAAAAACCCTACCGCTGATAGTGCATCAGCTCCGAGGCCGGATACCCAAATACCGTCCGCAATATTGTATATTGCATACAGCGACATTGCTGCTGCCATGGGCAGGCCGAGCTTTATGATGGCTTTTTTTGGTTCACCTAAAAGTGTTTTAACTCCCTCCGTCTCCGGTGTTAATGAATCCATATTTGATATAGAGCTTTTTGAAATTTGTTTTTTCATTTTATACCTCCTCGTTTCTTAATTTTTTGGATTGAATTTCGAATGTTTTTATAATCGCTTACTCGTATAAACTCTCCTGCTATCGGCACTTCCTCGTGATCCGGAGGAGCCCTGATCGACAATCCTGTCGTCCACGTCGCAGCAATAAAAAAAACAGTCCCAATGAGTATCTTCATCAAAGCGCTTAATTTTAGATTGCTCATCATTTTTCCTCTTTTTGAATTAAGATTGACTCTTTGTTGCATCTGTTCTTTCATACACCGCACTTCATATCACCTCCCTTTCCATCAGGTATTCGAGCAGCTCTCTAAGGTCGGGTTCAATACGCTTGACCGCAAGAATCTCAAGACCCAGGTCGCGCACTTTATTGAGCAGGCCATGCAGGGCAGCCTGGTCCGGAAGGGTACCAGCAAGCACCGTTTCACCTTTCACCTCACAGGTCAAACGCAATCCTTTAAACCAGGCAAACCAGGATGCATCAATGTGGCCTTTGATCCGAATCTGATAGAATTGCTGGTTGTACAAGCGACGCAGTTCTGTCACTGTCAGTTCGGCAATGAGGCGACCCCTATTCATCAGAGCTACCTGGTCACAGAGGTGCAGGGCCACCTCGATATAGTTTGTAGCCAGAACCACGGTCTTGTTCCGTTCGCGAGCTTCTTGCAGGCTCTCCTCCCAGGCTGTGAGCGCACTCTTGTCCCGTACCTCAAGGTCCAATGCCTGTTCGTCGAGTAAGATGATACGCGGGGTGTCGAGCTTCAGCTGATTCATTACCGCCTCGCATGCAATAGTTGCGTAATAGCTACAGGATGCAGTATTTTCAACACACCCGGATGTAGGCTTCGACAATCCGGAGATCAGACGGAGTGTTGTTGTTTTACCCGCATTTTTAAGACCGAGTAAGCCGTAAACTCGCCCAACAGGTATAGACAGGCTGAGATTGTCAACTGCTTTAACAGCGTACGTTTTAGAGAGAGATTCAATTTTAATTGCAATAGCCATAACTCTGTTTCCTTTCTTCACTGAATATTTGTTCATAAGCACAGTACTAAATGATATGGTGAGTTGTCATCACCACATGTGGTGATTTATATGGTGATTTTTATGGGAAAAATGAAGGTGGAGCGGAGGTAAGAAGCACTACTTGGTTGTATATAGAAAGTTGATGATATCCAATTCGAGTGCGTTGGCATTCTTTTGCTACAGCAGATTGAGTTCTTCTGCCCTGCGGACCGCTGTGAGGCGATTGTTGACGTTGAGTTTGCTGTAAATGTTCTTGGTATGGGTATGGAGAGTGTTCAGTGATATATAGAGTTTGTAAGCAATTTCCGGGCCGGATAGGTCGGTCTTGAGCATTCTGAGTACTTCGCGCTCTCGTTTTGTAAGCGGTTCAAGTAGATGCAGCTCAGCAGAAGAAGGGGATGGCTGTAGAGATATTTTTAGTTCCCGCTCCCCGAGGGGAAAAGCAGCCAGGAGTATTTTCATGTAATCAGAAACTATCGGCAATCTGCGGGTAGTGATCAACGAACGCAACAATTGTGCCATCGGTTCCCCTTCGTCCACAAACGTACGGATATAACCTTCTGGCTCTGCCAGTGTCAGCGCTTTTTGAAAGGTGTTTAATGCCTGTGCACTGTCACTCTTAGCCTGGAAGGCAAGTGCCTGAAGCGACAATATCTCGATGATGCTACCCACCCATCCTGCGGCTTCAGCCGCCGCTTGAAGCTGTTCAAGCAGGCGAATTGCTTTGTCAGCCTGTCCCATGGAAACGAACACCCGTGAAAGCGCAAGGTGTTCGATTTGGTGCGTATAGTTTATTGTGTTTCCTGGGTAATCCAGCTTGTTCTGTTCATACTCCTGCGCCCAGGTGATGGCAGGCGTTAAACTGCCCTGGGCCAGCCACAGTTTTACCCGGCATCCTGTTACCTGTGCGAATGACCGAGTTGTGTGATCTCCTTGTGAAAATTGCTCTGCCTGTTGAAGCAGGTTACCTGCGTTGTGTAGGTTCCCCTGTGCCATTTTCACGCGCGCCAGACCCACGTAGCCCTCCGTTAATAGTAAGGAGACTCCCAGCTGCTTTGCCAGCTCGAGGCCTCTCAGCAGATGGCTCGTTGCCGCCTCCAGATCATTCCACTCGATCAGCAGCGCTCCCATTCCTATATAGGCTACACTGGCAACTGGAGCTCTTCGCTCTGTCCCGAATTGCAGAGCCTGTTTATATGTCTCGGCCGCATGGAGGAGATGACCCTTCATCATCTGCAAACTGGCCAGTCCTGTGAGAGCAATGGTAGCGGTGATTGCATGGCCAGTTTTCTGGCCTATTCTCCAGGCCTCTGTATAGGCGATTTGTGCCGCGTCAATTGCGCCACTATCGCGATATGAAGAGCCCAAATTCATTTCGAGCAATCCTCTTAGATACAGATCATCTGCGGGTAGGCGGTCAAGTGCCTTTTTTGAAAGTTCGATGGCGGACGGAACTTCGTCCTTCAAATGGGCGATGATTGCCCGAATTGCGGCCACCTCGCCAAGAAGTGGTTGGTTTTCTGAATCATCATCCCGCGAAACCTGAGATTCGTACCATGTATCAATGTCTTGTAAGCGGGAATCTGCATCATCGAATTTCCCGCTGACGGACAAGACCCATGCATCATATATACATAGGTGGGGCCGTGATCGCACCAGTTGATCTGGCAGCGTCCTTAACCACACTGAAAGCGTATTGAATTCACCGCGTGTCACCACTGAACGACCGCATTGCTCGATAAGGTCTGCTGCCCACTCTGTATCATCAGCCGCTAAAGCATGGTTTACCGCTTCGTCCATTTGCCCGTTGTCGGTATACCAACGGCAGGCGCGGCGATGTAATTCGTGTATTTGCTCGGGTAAGGAGAGGTTGAGACGATTCCGCAGGAGGTCGGCAAAAAGACTGTGATACCGATACCAGCGCCGCTCGCTGTCTAGCGAAAAAAGAAAAAGGTTTGCGTCATCAAGACGTTCTAGCATCTCCTGCCCGTCATTATTTCCTGTTACAGCATCGCACAGATGGCCGGTCAAGCGGTTGAGGATCGCAGTCTTTAACAGAAATGACTGAATACTGGGAGATTGCCGGTTGAATACTTCGTCAGCCAGGTAGTCAATGATATAGCGGTGACTCCCAGAGAAAGCTTTTACAAAATCGGGAACTCGTTCTGCAGGCTTGCCCTGCAACCAGAGAGCAACCATCTGTAATCCTGTCACCCAGCCCTCGGTGCGTTCCTCCAGAGACGATAAATCCTCACGTGAGAGGTTCAGGCCCATCACCTTATTGAGAAAATTGGATACTTCCTCATAGCTAAATCGCAGGTCAGCAGTGCGTATTTCAATTAACTGATCCTGACCACGCAGGCGAGCCAGCGGTAAGGGAGGGTCTGCCCGGCTGGCTATCACGATATGCATCTTTGGTGGTAAATGATCCAGTAAAAAGGTAAGAGTTCTATGTACCGGTTCGGCATTGATAACGTGGTAATCGTCGAGGACGAGAACGAATGCTTCCTGCATATCATGGATTTCGTTGATCAAAGGTGTCATCACTGCCTTGTACTGCATTGGCTGCAGGGATTGGATTGCCTCAAGCGTTGCTTCGCCTATGTCTGCTTTTATTGTCTGAAGGGAAGCAACAAAGTAGGCAAAAAAACGTGCCAGGTCATTGTCGCTTTCATCCATGGAAAACCATGCGGAGGGAAGATCAAAGCTGCTTACCCATTCAGCTAAAATCGAGGTTTTACCGAATCCAGCCGGTGCTGAAATGAGTGTTAACTTGCGCTGAAGTCCCGCATTCAGCTGTTCGATCAGATGTGGGCGCAATATCAGTTCAGGCCTGACTTTGGGGATATAGAGTTTTGTGATTAGCAGTGGCACTGCCATTTCTAGATCCTTTCCAGCAGCTTGTTGCTGAATTATGAGTCCCTACCTTCTTTATGTAGAGTAACTTGGTTGTATTGTACAAGAAAATAAAAGATAATAGGAAACAGATAATTATTAGCGTCAGTATATATCTTCCAGCATGTCTTCTATTTCCTCTCGGGTCATCCACCTTCCCCTTATAAATACACCATACGTGCGATACACATTATCGATCTCTTGCAATGGATCGCCTTCCAGTAAAACCATGTTGGCCCTTTTACCCTCCACAATCGTGCCAATTTCCCCCTCGGTGCCGAGCGCTTTTGCTGCTGTGGAAGTGGCTGCTCTCAAAATGTCCATATTTGACATACCTGCTTCACCCATCAGTTCCATTTCACGCAAGGCGGAGATTCCGGGATAAACCCCGACAAAATTTGCGTCCGTACCCAAGATAAGGGGGCTCCCCGCATTGTAGAGAGCCATCAGCATCGTTTTCGAAATTTCCATCATGTGGGCGGCGTATCCGCTCCTGTCGGGATAGGTTATATCATACACATAGGACAGGGATTTTCTCCACAGCCATCGGATGCGCCATGAGACATATTGGTATTCGGGATCATTTTCCAGCTGTTCAATCTGGTCTTCAGGAGGCAGGTTGTCCCATATCACCAGTGTGGGACAGTTATAGATACCGGATTGTTCTGTCGTTTTAGCATAGTATTCGATTTTGTCTTCAGGAATGATAAATGTGCCGGCGTTGTTGTTTATGTAGCCTGTCAAATGCTCGATTGAATGGACGGATGACTGGAGCGCAGCATCGATTCCAACCTCAAAGGGAACATGTCCCACCACAGGTATATCATGCGCGCGGGCAGCTGAGAGAATGGCATCGAAAATTTCAGGTGTCAGGTTGTCGTAAATTTTTATATAATCGTAACCCGCCTCTTTCTCCCTTTTAATCTCCTTCTCCGCATCTTTTTGACTGGTAATCTTTTTATTCATCGGGCTGACCGCAGGATCTCCATCAAGGGTATATCCAGCTGCGTAAATGTCCGGTCCAATGATTTTTATCCTGCTCAGTTTTTTACGCAGAGAAAGGGCATCTGGAAATCCCATAGCCTTGGCCCACCTTGGAACATCAGACATGTGCCGAACCGTGGTGACTCCATGTTTAAGAAATTTCAGGAGATCGCTCTCATCCGAAATGTGGACATGCATGTCGATAAATCCCGGGAGCAGGTATTTTCCACTTCCCGGGATAATCTGCGCATCTGGGGGCAGGTTGATTTCATCGGAAGGACCGATTTTGGAAATTGTTTCGTCCTCAACAATGACTGTCTGATGCTTCAAAACCAGGTCCATTTCCATGTTGATGAGGTTTACGTCCACAATAGCATATGCCCGTGCAGGATGTCTGGAATAATATTTCCGTGAGCTTTTTCCAAGAGAGGAACAGGAAACAACTGCTAGACTCAAGAAAGCTATCAGCGGTGTTCTGAACAGGATAGAACAACATCGATTGAGCGTCCTTTTCTGCGGCATGGCAAGCTCCGTGATACGCAGGTATCGACCTTCAAATACTCTCAAATAGAGAGTATAGTAGCCTTGCCGACGATTATATCACATGCCGCAGCTTTAAAAAGTGAAACTTTGATCGCTTCCAGTCCTGTAGTATCTGTACGCATTGGCAGCTGTTCCACCCCAACCCGAAAAGATGCGAAAGAGCGGTGTGTACTTTTTGGCCGGAGTTCTGGTCACAAATGTGAGTTCTCCTGTGAGAGAATCCATAAAGGTGGAATCGATGTCGCGAACCTCTCCCCTGTAGGATACCCGAACCCAGGCATGGCCGGTATTCTTCTTTTCGGGGAAGTCGCAGTGTTCGGAATGGACAGGCCAGGCGTCAAAATCAAGCTTTCGCAATAGTCCAGCTAAAGCGAAGGCTTCCTGCTGGCAGTAGCCATACCCTCTCCGGAAGGCTTTTTTATAAGAATCGAAGCTGTTGCGGCGGGAGTACTCCATACGCTCCCCCACCATAAGACGAGCCTCTTCGACCAGATCCCAGCCTTTCATACCGGTCTGGACCAGGCGTTCTGCAGCCTCCGACAGGGAAAGAGGTTCAATATCCGGCCTTGGCCCAGAAGGGAGGCTCAAGGTCGGCGGTAGTGCGTATACCATAACCCCCAGTAATATCAGAACTACAGGGGAAGCGACGCAGATCGCGATCCGAGAAATGATACGCATATATACCTCCTCGAAGTAGTATGCATTTCTTTGCACCTTTATCAGGGAATTTCCACCTTTTCTCTAGATAAGGCATTGTAGATCGTTATAAGGTATATTTTACTAGATTTTGTCGCCCCGGTGACCGTATCCACATCCAATGATTGGGCTTCGATCACTCTGTTTAATACGGGTAATGCCTCCTGATCATATTTGTCTCCCTGTGATTTTAAAACCTCTATATCCACTATCATATTGTTTTGCACAATCACCGCTGTTTCATAGTAGTAGTCGTAATGTTTAAACCTGCCTGTATACCTGCCATCTCCTGCAACAGATAGATCGATTGAGGGCAGTTGAAAATTTCTTATTTTATGACTTACCGTTTCTTCACAGCCCACAATGAAAACCAGTAAAAAGAGAATGGCTATGATCTTCTTACTCATCCTTTTTTCCTCACCTTTTCGAACTGCACCAGTTGATCTGTTTCGGTTTTTTCGGAACGGCTCTGTAGAATTGCACTGCCGGATATCCTATGGCAATGACAGCATGGACTGTGTCCTCATGGCCTATATTGAGCAACTTTTTACATCCCCGGTTGGTATTGATCGCATTCTGTGCAAGGGATACCAGGCACGAACCCAATCCCAATGTTTGGGCCAACAGAACAATATTGTAGGCCGCGAGCACGCTGTCCTCTTTGGGCGTGGGGATCAATTTCTGGGAGTGAATCACAATGACCAAAGGCGCGTTGTAAAAGATTGGGTCTTCGCCCCGACCTATCTGATCCAGTAAAAAGGAGACCCGTGTGAGATAGGTGGTGTCCTGCAGAAAGGCGCGGGTTTGAGGATCTGCAAAAAGGGTAAATAAGCTTCTCAATAGTTTGCATTTTATAACGCGCCTCATTTTCAAATAGATTTTCTCAAGCTCGCTGTACAATCGATCTCTTATATCTCCTTCGGTGATAACGCTAAACCTGTATGAGTGGCTGTTACCACCCGAAGGGACATAACCAGCCGCGCGGATCAACTTTTCTACTATGCTTTTATCTATCTTTTGATCTTTAAAACTCCTGATACTTCTGCGGTGTGCCAGCAGATGCATGAGCTGAGATTCCCCGATCAGTCTCATGGGTTGTATTTCCGACAGCACGTCGAGCTTACCCCCACCAATACCTATTGCCTGATGGGGGCATATAGCGTAGCAATGAAAACAGCGAATGCATTCCATACTATCAGGATGCAATTGGGCTCTGCGGAAAACCGGCAGGTGGCGGTGACACTCTCGGGTGCAGGCACCGCAGGCTCTACATTTTGTTCGGTCCAATGTGATATAAGTACTCATTTTTTTCCTCCTTCTACATACTTAGATACATGACAGGAGAAAAAGTTACGGGTAATGGGAAAATTTATTGCTGGCAGGTGCAGAGGCACGTCCTTCCTTATTCGGTAGGAAAAGCATTGGTGAATATTCCAAGGGCAAGTTGGGAGCTTTTCACTGGCTTACAGGCTAGGTTATTCTTTTCTTGCTCAATCAAGACGAACGAAGCGGATTTCACAGGAACCAACAACTATATCAACAAGCTGCCGTGCTGTCCCCTGGGAGTCAAGCTCCCATTTCTGGGTTCCTTCAAGTATTCTATTACTTCCCAGTATCTTTTCTGCCATCTCAATCTGGTCGAGAGGAAAGGAGACTGTTCGCAGATAGGTTCCGCTCAAACGGGTTCCCTTTTTCTGTAGATTTAGGTAGAATCGAACTTTGTTCGTTATGCCGTACGACTGTAGCAAGGTTATTTCAAAATAATAGAATTCATCTTTTACGGTATATATCATACCCATCGGATCATCAGGTCTCAGGTTTTCATAGAGGGACCACGAACCATTTTCTTCCATTTTCCTGTATGCTTCATAGAAAACATAAACATCTTCTCCCTGCTTCTTCATCGAGAATTCTTCGGGATGCCACCACATATCCCCTTCACAGTTCATTTTCTTCACGATCCACTCACCAACAAGATCCTCGGGCAACTTCTTCTGTTCAGCGATACAGATACTTGTCCATGTGAACACGACTGCAAATACAATTACGCTTGTGGCCTGCGTCCTGACCAACCAGCGCCTTAAAAGCACCTTTACCTGAAATCTCATTGATACTCCATATCATGCTTTCTTATTTATAGTTCAGAGCCGCTGATACCCAGCAGCATCTGCGCAATGTCCCACATGTGGGCACTATCTCCTGTATATTGCCATAATTCAAATACATCCCTTGAATGAGTACATTCAGTTATCCCACCAACCGCAGATCCATGTACCTCAATTTCACCAAATCCTCCAAGAATCCCGTCGTCATTGTAAATCTGCACTGAATCGCCGATGCTGCCAGGTTTACCTATTGGTTCATCTATATAGTGAAAGGAGGGATTATTGTGAAAACTCCTCACAGCGAGCCGGGCACGTCCTTTATCCGTTTCTTCGAAATATCCGATTCGGCCGAAAACACTGGAACTTTTCAATCCAACCTTGAACTTATTCCTCCCGGTGAGTTTGATGAAACTTGCACATTCTGCAATTTGTATAAACTGCTGTTCAACCGGTTCATAATAATCCTGATATTCAGCTTTTCCTGCAGTTGGAACCATTACGATGCCGCCAGGATAGAGTTGAATGAGATTCCAAACTTCAGTCATTGCCCCGTCGGGTGAGAGATCCTTTAATGCAACCTCTTGTGTGTATCCAGTAAACGACCCCCGATCCGAGATTTCATCATAGTTTTTTATGTGTTTGAGCGGATCCATAGATGGCTTAATCAAACGTTCTAAACGCAGTCGCTTTCTGCCTGAGGCAGTGTTACAGAGTGTTAATTCCATGTCCTGCGAGAGCTCGACTTGTCATTTTCTTAAACGAGCATGGTATAGTTGCCGGGGTCGATCTGCGCCGGGAGAGAGTGGCTGTCCCATTCGTGAATGGAGAACCGATCAGCAATGTTATACTTTACTTCAGGAGCAAGCCAAATCCGGTCACCTCCTATGCACCAATTCCCCTGTCTGACCATTTTGGCAAAAAGGGATACATTGAACACCTTGCTGGATATCCAGAGAGTTCCTGTATCATCATTCGCACAGTACGGTCCAAAGATCCTTCCCCAGTGCTCAGTGACCAGTACATGGTAATCGTGTGGAAGAGGTATTACCGCATATCTCAGCCCTGCCCTCTCTCGTGCATCCTTTAAACTTGATAAGGGGACACGCCTATTCATACTATAATCCTCACAGGGGCAAAACTTTTCTTGTGGGTGGATCGTGACTGGACTTCTGGGATTACTGGTCAAGTACTTCTTTTCTTAGTATCTCCATAATAGCGGCTGCATCGTTTTCCTTCTGGAGTGCACGTATCGCAGTATCGTCAAGGCTGGCAGCGATTCTCTCATAGGTTTTAATCATCCGGATTGCCAGGCTGCACGCATCAAAAGGATTCTCCCTATATGGAAACATATCCAGTGTGATGAATCCATCGTAGTCTGTTTGCTTCAGGTACCAGAAAAATTCGATATTGCTCCATACATTCACCGATCCTGCAATCAGATCGTCATCCCAGTTACCGTAGGCATCGTTGAAATGTACATTGAAAAGTTTCCCGACCCGGTTTATAAGGCAGAGCGATTCAGCCGGATTTTCATGTGCAAAGAGTGCGTGGCCAAAGTCGAGAGTGACTCCAAGGTTATCAGCACCGATCTCTTTTACTAGGAGCACCGCCTTTGCAGCATTGCTGATGAGCGAAAACATGCGTGGTTCTTTGGGCTTGTACTCGTAACCAATCTTCATATCCGGTGCATACTCACAAATTTCCTTTACAGCTGATACAGTACTGTCCCATTGATAGTAGTAATCGTTTTGAAAGTAGTAGTCAAAACCATCCTGTCCGGGCCATAATGATGAGATGGAGGCATCCATTTCACGGGCTATGTCAACAGATTTCTTTGAAATGTCGACTGCCTTTTGCCATACCTTTTTTTCGGTATTGGTATAGGCACCATATTTATATAGGGGGTCACCAAAGATATTCGCATTGACCGCATTCACCTTAAGACCATTGTCCTGCACAATCTTAACAACTTCTTGTGGTTTGATTCCTTCTAAATCAGAGGTATGGAGGTCGACCGACTCCGCACCTTCTATCTTTGCCACGATCTCAATCTGTTCTTTCAGGGTTCTCGGTGATCTGTAGCCCGTTGATAAAAACCGATCAGCCGCAAAACTCACACACCAAAGCCCAACACCAATTTTAAACTTGTCCATTATATTTCTTCCACTTTCAATTAATTTTTATTAGAAAGAGAATGTGCATGATGGAAAACTGTTATCCCTTCAAAGCGAATCTGAGAATTTTTTCCTTTGTGGCCTGTTCTCTTGGAAAATCAGCCACGAGCATGCCGTTTCTCATTACGAGTATGCGGTCACACTCCGCAAGCACCTCGGGAAGCTCGGACGAGACGAGCAATATCGATAGACCCTCTTCTCTCAGGCGACGAAGGATCTTGTATATCTCCGCTTTTGCACCGACATCGATACCACGGGTTAACTCATCCATAAGGAATATTCGAGGTTTTGTCGCGAGCCATCGTGCAATGATAACCTTCTGCTGATTGCCTCCACTGAGATTCCTGACCAGTTGAGATATACTTTTCACCTTGATCTCAATCATCTTCACGAAATCTCTTGCCTT
>CAYFYU010000052.1:0-24633 GCA_964347455.1 uncultured Spirochaetota bacterium
TTTATGACAGGAAAAAGAAAGAAGACAGACGTTTCCAGGTATATATTAAGGAGAGCCTTTCCTAGAAGGGGGCACGTAGACAAATATGCGGAAGTTTCAAAAAATAATCATAATTATCATCATCTCAATTCTCTCGGTGTATCTACTATTTGTATTCATTCTTTTCAACTTTCCATACCAATCACTTGTAAACAGATTGGATAATTATTTACAGACTCATTATGAAGCGAGTCTTACGGTTGACAACGTTATTTATCGTTACCCCCTCAAGTTGCAATTTGAGAATTTGAGAATAGTCCATGAAAACAATTTTTTCATAATATCTGCTCAAAGCTTGTTTATTCGTTATAGAATTTTCTCATTTTCAAGAATGAAATCATTTGAGATGAGCGGAAATGGCATCGATGTAAAAAGCGACTTCTTTACAATGTCGGAAGCTTCCCTCAATCTCATGTCGAGAATCCGATTGCTTCGGTTGGTACGAGGTATCGACGGTGATAACATTGATTCAGTACGACTTATAGTGGGCGGAGCTAATGTTGAGCGGGTACTGTTTTCAGGTTTTGAGTTTAATGCGCTCAGGCTCAAACAGATACAATTCTTTCTGAAGGGTAGCGGGGAGGAGTTTGCCATCGAAAGAGGTATATTGAGCGCGGATGTGCTCACTTCTGAGATTACGGGTACAATCGGGTTTGATGCAATGGATATTACGGTAAATGCCCAATTAACAGATGATTTTTTCAGAAAATATGGTAATTTGCGGAGTATCGTTAACTCAGTTTTTGATGATGGCAAGCTGCAAATTAAGCTTGAGGGCAGTATTGGAAATCCACGATTCAGAATTGTAAAGGGATGATCTGACCTTTAAAATTCACTCTGTGCGGTATATTAGTATTAAGAAATGTAACTGACTACAGCGGAGTTCATACTGTTTTGGAACAAAGCAAGATACTCATTGCAGATGATAACCTCGATATGATCTACCTCATTAAAAAGGGGTTTCTCGGAGAGGGTTTTAAAATAATCGAAGCTCATGATGGTGACGAGGCATTTGAAAAAATAATGCGAGATAGGCCAGACCTCATCCTTCTGGATTTAAAAATGCCGAGAAAACACGGTCTGGAGGTTTTAAAGGATATAAAAAGTAGAGAAGAGCTGAAAGATATTCCGGTGATCATCCTGACAGTCGTCAGTGATACAAATGAGAAATTAGCCGCACTTGAATGTGGTGCCAATGATTTTTTATTGAAGCCACCGATAACAGCAGAGCTCAAGGCGCGGGTTTATACGCAATTGAAACTCAGAAATGCCACCCTGGCATTGAAAGATTACACACACCAACTTGAAGATTTGGTGACAATCAAAACACGGGAACTTCAGGATTATGCGAATAGACTTGAGGGTATGGTTGAGGAGAAAGTCGGTGTTATCAAAAGACAGCATGAAGAACATGTGGAGGATTTGAAATCCGCCGCAATAATACAGAGAAGTCTCCTTCCCCATACCAAGCTCAATGTGGAGGGTCTCAGCTTTATTAATCGATATCTGCCGTGTAACAGTGTCGGAGGTGATTTCTATAATATTTTCCGCATTGATGAGGAAACAATCGGATTATTAGTTGCCGACGTTTCAGGACATGGCATTCCTTCAGCAATGATCACAGTTTTTCTCAAGCAGGAAATTACCCATCATGTGAAAGATGTTATGAAACACGGTCAGTATAGCGTTGTGCGTCCGAAAGATGTTTTGAAGCGTTTGAACAGAAGTTTCATAGCAAATAAAATTGGAGAGGGAGCTTATTTTGTTACCATAGTGTACTGTACGTATAATTATAAAAAAAAGGAGCTTCTCCTATCATTGGCAGGACACCATGCCCTTCCCATGCTAAAAAGGAAAAATGCTGATATTGAAACCGTAGAGCTGCAAGGATTCCCCATTGGCTGGTTCGACATTGAGGAAGAGTACGCTGAGAAACGCTATAAACTCGACGCAGGTGATTCATTTTTTCTCTATACCGACGGATTGTTAGAAATCGTACGCAAGGAAAGCCCTTACCCTCGGGGAAATAATATCTTCAAACCGGTGATCGATCTATTTAAAAAAGACGACGTTGCTCAAGCCCTGGATGGGATTACCAAAGAATACAGAAAAAATCATGGTCATTTCGAGGATGATATCACATTGCTCTCCATGAAAGTTGCAGATCACTAGTGCTCTCGCAGCGCAATCGTCACTTCTCCATCTCTCCCATTTAGCTTATATTTAGTACGTAGCTGGCGATTTGAGCCGATTAATCGGGGATTTTTTAAGATAATTAAACACAACACTCGAGAATAAATTTTGGGAAGAGAACTCGTTTCATCAGCCAAGAGAATCGTCATAAAAGTTGGAACGAGAGTAGTCACAGAAAAAGAGAATAAGATCTCCAAAGATACGATCGGTGCGCTGGTCGGTCAGGTTTCTGAAGCTACAAGGGAAAAGGATGAAATCATCATCGTTTCTTCAGGTGCTATTGCACTTGGTCTGAGCAGGATGGGGTTGGAGCGCCGTCCGCAGGAGATCGACCTCCTGCAGGCAGCAGCTGCACTTGGTCAAAGCAGATTGATGCACGCCTACGAGGAAGAATTTTCGAAAGGCAGGTATGAAATAGCACAGATACTGCTCACCTATGAGGATATTCAGAACAGAAGACGCTACCTCAATATACGCAATACTATTTTTGCACTCTGGTCAAAGGGTGCTATTCCTATTGTAAACGAGAATGACACCGTTTCCTTTTCAGAAATACGGTTTGGAGATAATGATATACTGGCAGCGTACCTATCGAGCATGATTGACGCGGATCTCCTCCTTATTCTTACCGATACCGATGGTGTTTTTGAAGAAAATCCTAAGCACAGCAAGAATGCCCGCTTAATAGAGGAGATACACGCTATTACCGATGAGTTGAGGAGAAAGGCTTTTGGAAGGGGGTCAAGATTTTCTTCGGGTGGGATGGAGTCAAAGCTTCGGGCAGCTGAAATAGCAACAAAGAGTGGTGTCGGTGTTGTCATCGCCAACGGTAAAAAAATAGAGCTCCAAAGGATTCTCAGAGGAGAAAATATCGGTACCTACTTTGTTCCCTCTGAGAGGAGGATACGGGGCAGAAAAAAATGGATCGCCTTTAATCCAAAGATAGAGGGCAGTGTCATTATCGACAGCGGTGGAGAGCAGGCAATTGTTTCTGGGAATCGCTCACTCCTTCCCGTTGGTGTCAAGGAGGTCATAGGAAACTTCGGAATCGGAAGCAACATATCGATACAGAATGAGGATGCGAAAGAATTGGCAAGGGGATTGAGTAATTTCTCAAGCGATGAGATAGAACTGATAAAAGGACTCAACACGAAAAAAATTCCGCAGGTCCTTGGAACCGATTCGTATTTTGATGAAATTGTGCACAGGGATAACATGGTAATTCTTATTTAAGGGGCATCTATGGATATTCAAACATACATAACCACTCTTGCTCGAGGAGCCAAATCAGCATCTATATCGCTTCGCTCCATAAAAGCTAATGATAAGAACAGAGCGCTTGAGAGGATCGCAGAACTCCTTTTAGAGAAACAGGATTTTCTGATGCGTGCGAACAGAAATGACTATGAAAAGGGAAAAGCATCCGGTCTATCGGAAGCATATCTTGACAGACTTCAGCTCACTCAATCCCGTATTGACAAAATGGTCCAATCGGTACGAGAGATAGCAGCAATGGAGGATCCTGTGGGAGAAGTTATTGGCGTGCAGAGGCCTCAAGGATTTCTCCTTGAAAAGATACGAATACCGTTTGGTGTTGTTGCAGTGATCTATGAATCCCGTCCGAATGTGACAGTCGATGCTGCAGCACTCTGCCTCAAATCGAGCAACGCTGTAATTCTCAGAGGGGGAAGTGAGGCAATGGAAAGCAATAGTGCACTGACTAGCGTGCTGCAGCAGGCACTTTCAAAAACAGGTATACCCGTTGAAACCGTGCAGCTTGTTGAGCGAAGAGAGCATGAAGGTGTCAGCGTCCTTGTAAAACAAAACAAGTATATCGACATGGTGATTCCCCGGGGTGGCGAGAAACTTATTGAAAGAGTTGTCAGCGAGGCTACGGTGCCGGTTATTAAGCACTATAAGGGAGTCTGTCATCTTTACGTCGATGAGGAATCGGATCTAACTATGGCAGAGGATGTTGTGTACAACGCCAAGGTGCAGAGACCTGCCACCTGTAATGCCCTTGAGACACTCCTAGTCCATAAAAGGATAAGTGATCGATTTATACCCAAGGTCGCCAAGCGGCTTCGGGGAGTTGAATTGCGTGGATGCCCGCAGACAAGGAAGATATTACCCAATATAAAAAAGGCAGATGAAGAGGATTACTATACTGAGTATCTCGATCTCATTCTTGCGGTTAAAATCGTCTCTTCGGTCGATGAAGCGATAGATCATATAGAAAAATACGGTAGTAGACATACAGATGGCATACTCTCTCAGAATATCGAAACTGTTCAGAAGTTTGTGAGCATGGTTGATTCATCTGTTGTTACCGTGAACTCCTCAACTCGTCTCAGTGATGGCGGTGTATTCGGTCTTGGTGCAGAAATCGGGATCAGCACCGATAAACTCCATGCCCGAGGACCTATGGGGATCAAGGAGCTTACAACCTACAAATGGGTCATACGTGGAAAAGGAGATATCCGAACCTGAGTCTTGCCGATTAGATTAAAGTTAATTACCCTTTCTGTCGTTAGTTTCTGTAGAATGGTACGTTCGATAAGAATTAATCTGAATTTACTGATCTACATTCTCATCATACTCTCAGCAATATGGATCAGCTACACCATCATTTACGGAAGAGGAGGAATTGTCAAAAGGAGAGAGCTCGACAGACAGGTAAGACAACTGCAAGACGAGATTGAGGAGCTCAAAGATGAAAAGAAGATTATCGAAAATGCTATCGTTAACATGAAGGATAATACGAGGTACATTGAAGGCTTCGCCCGTGAGCTGGGTTATAAGAGAGAAGGTGAAATTATTTTTAAATTTATAGAGAAAAGCGATCAGTATAAAAGGGATGGCAGCGACGAAGTGGATCACGACAGGAAAAATGAAAATTGATCATTGGAACCTTCTGCACGAAGACTATTTGCTGAAAAAGCGTTGGATGAAGATACTCAGAAGAAGGTACCGACTTCCGAAAGAAAACGCTGAGGCTGACTTTTACATATTCGAGTATTCCAACTGGGTCAATGTCATCCCATTGACAGAAAAAAATGAGGCGGTGTTGATACGGCAGTTCAGGCCTGGCCTAGAAAGAGTACTTTGGGAATTGCCTGCTGGATTCGTCGACAAGCAGGAAACCCCCATAGAAGCTGCAAAGAGAGAGCTCCTTGAGGAAACCGGTTATTCAGGGGGAGCCTGGGAACTAGTGGGAACATTTTCCCCGAATCCCGGAACGCACACGAATCTCTCCTATAGTTATCTTGCTCGTGGTGTACAGCAGGTTGATAAACAGAAACTCGATCCTACCGAAGATATCGAGATCATACTTACATCGCTAAACGAAGTTAAATCCATGCTGAAGAGAAATGAATTCATGCATTCTCTTCACGCCATACCGCTTATGCTTTTTTTCTTTGGTGATCAGCTTTAAAGTAATTGACATTACTGGTGACTCAGGGTAGTATTAGTCATACTAATGCGAGGAGTAGTACATGAACAAAATTAAGATCAATATAACAATTGATGAGTCGATCTACCGATGGCTCAACTCTGAGCGCGGTATGGTTCCTCTCTCCACCTATATCAACTATCTTTTAGCAGAGAGAAAAGAAGCGGAGGAGCTCATAGGCAATTATCGCAAAGACTCTGGAAGTATCAAAAATTATATACGCAATACTCTTGAAAAGATAAAGGGTGGCGACCGATTATTGGAAATTTTATCCAAAGAATATTTGGAGGAAATGTGATGGGGATTAAGAAGCTGATCAAAGCGCAGGCGGTTACCATAGGTGCCAAAACAGCATTAAAACTCATGACCAGTATGTCGGAAGATAGGTGGATGAAACTCGTTCACCCAATTGTTTCCCGGCAGGCGATGCCTGAAGCCGCAATTATGCTTGATCTTATGCTCAGAAGGCTCCACCGGGGTTTCCCGACGTTTTCAAAGAATGTCAAAGAAAAATTTATACAGAATTTTCTTGTGAAACCCTTTACGATTTACGGACCGAGGAGAAGGGCGTACTATGAAGATACTGGCGAGTACGCCCCCTCTTTGATAGTTATTAGTCCCTCGATGAAGTGCAACCTGAACTGTTATGGCTGTTATGCCGGGGATTACAGGAAGGCAGAAGATCTCGACATTAAAGATGTGCATCGAGTTATCAATGAGGCAAAGGCGATGGGTATTTTCTTCTTTGTGATTTCAGGCGGTGAACCGAATGCATGGCGCCATCTTATTGAGATGCTTGAAACCCACGATGATGCTATCTTCCAGATATATACCAACGGTACGCTTATTGATGATAAACGGGCTGACGAGTTTGCACGACTGGGGAATGCCCTGCCGTGTATAAGTGTTGAAGGTTTCGAAAAGGAAACCGATGAGCGAAGAGGGAAGGGGGCATTCAGAAAAATCTCGGATGCCATGGATCGTCTTCGAGAGAGAGGAGTTATATTCGGGTTTTCTGCAACAGCTACCAGAGACAATAACGAGTTCATCGTTAGTGATGAATTTGTAGATTATTACATCGATAAGGGAATCTTCATCGGGTGGTATTTCAATTACATTCCCATTGGAAAGGAACCTGACCCCAGTCTCATGCCCACTCCTGAACAGCGGGATTATCGCAGAAAGAAAATTATCGAGATCAGAGACACGAAACAGGTTGTGGTTGCAGATTTCTGGAACGACGGGATTATAACCAAAGGCTGCCTGGCAGGCGGTTACGAATATATGCACATTATCTCCACTGGTGATGTAGAACCATGTGTGTTCTGTCATTTTGCTGCTGATAACATAAAGGAAAAGAGCTTGAGAGAAGTACTCCAGTCGAAGTTCTTTAAAGCTCTGAGACGGAAAAGACCCTATAATGAAAACATGCTTCTGCCCTGTACGATCATCGACAATCCTGAAATATTGAGAGAGGCGGTTGAAGAGGGTGGAGCTCATCCAACTCACCCCGGTTCTGAGTCCATTATAACATCGCTCGCTCCGGCAATGGACGAATACGCAAAACAGTACGGGGAAATTGCAGGCAACGCGTGGGAAAACGAGTATGACGACATGACTTACAAGGGTCACTCCAGCCTTATCGGTGAACTGATAAATGGTAGGAGAAACAAGAAGGCAAGGGTGAAAGCCCTGGCGATACATTGAGATGATTAATTGTTAAATGATAATCTACTGGTGGTTATAAAATATCTATTCACTTGCTGACATCGATGCAAACCAGATTACCGGTATAGTTGCGGCAGTATATCTTCCCATTACACAAAACTGCTGGTGTCCAAAAACGTCTGAGCTTTTGTTCACCCTCCAGGACATCACAGCTGGATATCTCCTGATACGATGAGGGTGTTGCCTCCGCAATGTGCAAGGTCCCATTTTCTTCCAGAATGATAAGTTTTCCGTCAGCGGAAATTAGTGATGCTACCCTCATTTCTCTTTCCCACTTAATATTTCCCGTGTTGAAATCGAGACAGCGTAATGGAATATTGCCGGTCCAACCGTCACTTCCATAAAGATAACCTTTAATGAGTAAGGGGGTTGTCCACGAGACACCCATGTTACTATTCTGCCATAGGACATTTGGTTTGTTATCAATAATTTCCAAGCATACGTTTTCGTTACCTATATCACCAGCTGATGCTATAAAAACCTTGTTATTAAACACAACTGGATCTATAGCATTGGGACGGCCGGGTATTTTCCACTCATAATACCACATTTTTTCTCCTGTCTTCACGTCAACGGAAAATAGGCCCCTTCCATTAAATATGAGAACACACCTCCTTCCTTCATAGGTATATATCACAGGTGTTGCGTAATAATCTGTATCCATTGCTTCCTCATGCATTTCGGTAATCCATACCTTCGCCCCTGTTTTTTTATTCAATGCAATACAGGTTTTTGCATTTAAAATGACAAGGTCTCCTTCGATAACAGGTGATGGAGCGAAGCCGAATCTTGATTTTGGTGATTCAAAATCATTTACGAGATCCTTCTTCCATTGAAGTTTCCCATTTTTAGCCTTCAAACATACGATGATTCCTTCATATGTTATTGCATAAACATACTTACCATCAATGGTTGGTGTTGATTGTGATTCTTGGTACTTCTCTTTAAGGGAGTGTCGCCAAATCTCCTCACCAGTGTCAGCATTTAAGCAAAATATTACATTTTCACTACCTACTTTTCCCATTGTGTAAAGTCGGTTATCTCTAATAGCAACATTTGAATGGCCTACTCCGACGTTCACTTTCCACAGTATCTTAGGCCCGCCAGCCAGTGCTTCAGGATTCCAATCCGTTTCGATTGAGATACCATCACCATTGGGACCACGCCATCGTGGCCAATCGTATTCATCTGCAATGACATAAGTTGTACCTATTCCAAATACAAACAGGAAGGCTATAAGGATAAGGCAAATTAATGTGGTTAATTTGAGTTTCATAGTATCCTGCCTCCTGGCTGTAGTACCTTAAGTAACCTTGTAGATTGGTGAGGTGTCATTTTCTGGTAAGGTCGGTGAATATCTAAAAATGAAAAACTACAATTACTACTCAACCATAGATAATTACCTACAAGGCCAATGAGTGAAGAGTAAACGATAACAAAGAACACTTAACGGAGATTTACTACTTTCTTGCTATTATATACTATCTTTTGGTTATTCGGATTATTGTCAAGAGGTAAAAATTATATCTTATACTCTCAAATCTATATACACGTAAATAATTAAGTAGTTTTTAGAATATCCGATACTATAGAAAAAGATTCAGAGGGCTGCCATGCACAGAATAAAGCGTCTATTACTTATCTCTCTGGTGTTGTCCCTGTTTATCATACCATCTTATCTTTTCGCCGGGGTTTATGATTTAAACATCATCGATACTCCTAAAGCATACGCATCGTACAAAGGAGATTTACAGTTTGAGTTTTCGGTGTACAACAGAGGGGGAATTCTCACCAGTGCTGTGTTAGCAATAACCGATTATGTATTTCTGGGAATCTATTTTGATGCTGGAGGATTCATCGGAAATGAAAAGATCGAATTGAATCAGCCTGGAGTTTTAGCGCGTTTTCTCGTTTCTGATGGATCGTCTTTTCTTCCGCCCATAGCTCTTGGTTATTCATACTTCATGAAGGGTGAGCATGGAAAAGTTAATAATGTGGTTGTCAGTGGCCTCTATGCTGTCATTTCTCATAACTTCTATATGTTTGGAAATGATCAGAACTTTTCATACGGGCTTCGCTATCCTATAATCCCGCTGGATTTTTCTGCTCCTGAAAACATAACTGTCTTTGCCGGAACAGATATTGAAATAAGCCCTGCATTTTCAATTAAGGGTGAAATCGAAAACGTTCAGTTTACGGAAGGTAGCTGGAGGGAAAATTTTTACAATTTCGCCTTTGATTTCAACATCATTGATCTTTTATCTATTATGCTCGAGTTCAAGTATTCCCCATCCATCGAAACTGTGGAGAGAAATCTCACAATTGGGTACTACACACAATTTTAAGTTTACCCCTTGAAACTTTTAGCTGTCCACATATTGCCCAAAATTCGTCGACTTACTATACAAATTTATTTAATAATGATACATTATTGAAAAATAGGGGAATGGATTTCAATGAAAAACATTGGTGTTTTGACGAGCGGCGGAGACAGTGCTGGAATGAATGCCGCAATACGGGCAGTGGTGAGAGCAGCGACATCTTCGAATCTACAGGTTTATGGAATTAAACGAGGTTATGAGGGGTTGATAGAGGGGGACGTAGTCCAGATGGACTATGCATCTGTGTCAGGCATAATTTCAGAGGGCGGTACGATACTCTATTCTGCACGTTCAAAAGGGTTTTACACAAAAGAGGGAAGGAAAGAGGCCATAAGGACACTGCAAAAATACGAGATCGAAGGCCTCATTGTAATCGGAGGCGACGGCTCTTTTCGAGGAGCCCATGAGCTCTATAAGGAGTGTGGCATACCCGTTATTGGTATACCTGGAACCATCGATAATGATATTAACGGGACGGATTATACAATTGGTTATGATACTGCCTGTAATATTGCCTTGGAAGCGCTCGACAATATAAGGGATACCGCCGACTCTCATGGAAGGGTTTTTCTAGTTGAGGTTATGGGAAAGCATGCCGGCTATATCGCCCTCGATACGGGAATTGCGGCAGGCGCTGAGGACATACTCATTCCAGAGCTAGCGACAGATGTCGATATGGTTGCACAGAACTTGAAACGATGTTTTATAAAGGGAAAGCGTTCAGCGGTTATTGTCGTAGCTGAGGGCGATGATGCTGGAGGTGCATTCAAGACCGCTGAAATATTGAAGAGTAAGATAGGACGGGATATCCGGGTTACAATTCTCGGCCATATTCAGCGGGGTGGCAGACCGACTGGAATGGACAGAATCCTTGGTTCTTGGCTCGGGGTTGCTGCAGTGGATATACTTCTAGCAGGCCAAACTGATATTATGGTAGGCATCATTTCCGGACGTGTTGTGTCAACGAAACTCGATCAAACCTGGACTCACAAAAAGGGGGTTGATTCAGGTTTAATCAGGATAGCAAAACTGTTGTCACAGTAAAACTATTCAATGGATCGTGAAGGGAAGTCATTGCATATGAAGAAAAGTATTGTTCAACGGGTTAAGAGAATATTTGCTCATCTTGATGGAAGACGTAAGCCTGAGGCAATCCTTATTTACAATCGTGATAGTATTGACAAGAACTTTCTCTACCTCACCGGCATGAATGGCGGCGTATTTGAAAATTGCGGTGTACTCTGTGAAAGAGAGGGAAGCACCTTCATATTTACTACTACATTGGAGGAGGAGATACTACGTGGAGTAGAAGATAGGGCTGAGATAGTTGTTTATAAAAATGAGCAGGAGAGAAATGATAAGCTGAAAAAAGTTCTCTCCCAATATCAATGCCTCGGGCTTGCCTTTGAAACAATTTCACACTCTCTCTACTTGAATCTCGCTGAACTTCTGGACTCTATCGAGTTGGTTGATGTAAGTAAGGCATTCAGGATGGCCAGGATGATCAAATCTCCAGATGAGATAAACAATATTCGCGAGGCCTGCAGAATTGCCAGTCGCATTGCAGATGAATTTCCTACCTATTTAAAAGAGGGAATTACCGAGCTCGAGCTTGCTGCTGAAGTTGATTATAAAATGCGGTTGTTTGGTGCACAGGGAGCTGCTTTCACGACGATCGTGGCATTTGCCGAGAACAGCAGCAAGCCGCACTATATCGGGGGAAATGTCCCACTGTATAGAGGCAACGTCATACTTCTCGATTTCGGAGCCGAATACAGGGGATACGTATCAGACATTACGAGGACATACTTTACCGATAAACCGGATAAGGTAATGGAAAACTGTTACCATACAGTTTTAAAGGCACAAAAAATAGCTCTCGACCTCATAGGTGATGGTGTCGGCATTGAAAAGGTGGAAAATGAGGTGAAAACTTTCATCGATAGTCACCGGAATTTCAAGGGAAGATTCATTCATGGCCTTGGTCACAGCATAGGTCTGACGGTGCACGACAATAGCTTTCCTGGCACCGATTTTAACAAGACCTTTCGGGAGAATATGGTGCTTACCGTTGAACCCGGGATATACCTACCCGGTTTGTACGGCATACGAATCGAGGATGATATACTTGTACAAAAAAATTCTTGCAGTATTCTTACGACTGCAGTGAAAGAGCTGCGTGTCTATGAGATATAGTACTCGAGAAAGAATTTCAAACTACATCGATCTTTTCATTATATTCATCCAGGTAGATATTTTTATCTGGGTTCTTTTCGAACTTGGCTTTCCCTTCAGGCCAATGGTCTACCAGGTAGGACGTATTGTATCGGCCGTTCTTATTTTTGAGTTGTTGATACACATACCACTCTATCCTCGTATAAAGAGCTATTTCAGGGATTACTGGCAACAGTATATTGTTACAGGTATCTTTGTCTATATTTTCAGCAGGTTTGGTATCGTTCATGCAGACAATCCGCTCATTTTTATTTATTCAAGGATTTTTCTTGCCATCATTCTGATATTGTTTTTTGTTAAATTCATCATTCGTATTGAGCGGTTGCGGGATATTTTTCGTTCATTCAGGGTAAGTCCAGCGCAGATAATCCTCGTGAGTTTTGCAACGATAATACTCTTCGGGTCATTTTTGCTGT
Organism: uncultured Spirochaetota bacterium; assembly: GCA_964347455.1. Lineage (GTDB taxonomy): Bacteria > Spirochaetota > B62-G9 > B62-G9 > DRHN01 > JAGLSF01. Next base: position 12,447 of record CAYFYU010000052.1, read on the forward strand.
ATCTTCCATACTCGCGGGTTGATGGAGTTGAGCTAAACTACATCGACGCCCTGTTTACATCGACTTCTGCTGTTTGTGTTACGGGACTCATTGTCGTCGATACGGGGACTGTTTTTTCGAGAATAGGGCAAACATTTCTTATCATTCTTATTCAGGCTGGTGGATTGGGAATAATGACGATCGCAGCTTTTATTCAGGTTTCACTGGGAAGCCAAATGAGTTTGTCCGGTCGTTTCTCGACTGCGAGTCTTCTCGATCAAGGGGACCTGAAAAACCTTTTCAGCATTATAAGAGCGATCGTGCTGATCACCTTTGCCTTTGAATCGGTTGGTATTCTCCTCTTCATACCACATTTTATGGCGCAGTTTAACAATGGTTTCCGTGCTCTTTTTTATTCTATATTTCATGCTATCTCAGCGTTCTGCAATGCTGGGTTTTCACTCTATTCGGAAAGCTTCATGAATTCCAGTGCGAGTATCGGGGTGAATCTTATTCTCATATGGCTCATCGTCTCGGGTGGACTCGGTTTTACGGTGTTGCTCAATCTCGGGAGAAAGTCAATTCGCTGGGAGTCGGCAAGGATTGGGGTTCAGTCGAGGATTGTTCTCATTACTACCGGATTCTTCATTTTCTTCGGGATGATGAATTTTTTCCTACTTGAGCGCACCCATATACTGGCTTCTCTACGACCCCACGAGAGGTTTCTTGTCTCCCTCTTTCAATCGGCTACTACGAGAACTGCGGGATTCAATACAGTTGATACGGGCAGTCTCAGACCGATAACGCTCTTTATGATGAGTATTCTGATGTTTATAGGCGCATCGCCCGGATCGACGGGAGGTGGTATCAAAACAACTACCTTTTTCATACTGATTTTGTCAATTATAACGATTTTACGGGATCAGCGTTTTAACACAATATTCAGACGGAGAATACCGTTTCAGGTTGTAAACCGCGCCTTTGCAATACTGGTTGCCGCAATTGCACTCATCATTACCGGCACACTTCTTCTTGGTTACTCTCAGCCCTTTACATTTATTCAGGTATATTTTGAGACAGTTTCTGCATTCGGAACCGTTGGTTTGTCAACTGGAATCACATCCTATTTAAATAATTTTGGAAAGATTGTGATCATGATCCTCATGTTCATTGGGAGATTGGGTCCTCTGACTATGGTGCTTGCAATTGGTAACCTGCAGGGAACACGATTGGTCACCTATCCTGAAGAGCGGATAATGGTAGGATAGAGAAGGAGGAGACTATGCGACAGTTTGCCATTTTCGGTCTCGGCGTTTTTGGCGTTTCTGTAGCGAAAAATCTCATGAAGGAGGGAATGGAAGTTATCGCCATAGATAATAACGATAAAAATGTTGAATTGATAAAAAATGATGTTACTGAAGCCGTGATATTGGATAGTACAAAAGAGGAGGCACTGCGTGCAATAGACATAGGGAGGGTAGATTGTGCAGTGTTGTGTATCGGGGAGGATATGGAGGCGAGTATTTTAACCGCCCTTCTTTTGAAAAAACTTGAAGTACCCAAGATAATTGCGCGCTCCAATTCTCCAGGTCATCGACAGATACTATCACTTATTGGAGTTAATGAAGTCATATCACCAGAGGAAGAGATGGGAATGAGGCTTGCCCGTCGTCTCAGCTCAACCCATATACTGCACCATCTCGATATTTCTGAGGAGCATACCATAGCTGAAGTGATCGTCGGTGAAGCTCTAATAGGAAAATCGATACGCGATCTCAATCTAAGATCGAGGTTTGGAGTGAATATTGTCGGTATAAAGAAGAAGATACCACAGGTCACCGAAGATGGAGATAATATCTTCATGGAGAAGTATGTTGATTTTCCAGCTCCTGATGATGTTGTTGAAGAGGGGGACGTTCTCGTTATGGTCGGTAGCGAACGGGCGATCCAGGATGTTGAACGATTCATCGAAAGATAGGATGTATTTGCCCTATTTAATATTTATAATGCAAAGGTTTGTAGCGGCGCTATAAAGAATCACCGTGGGGGATAGGCCATGAGGTTTTCATATAATATTTTCATTCGAGCATACAGCTTCTTTTCAGTACTCTTTTTTATTTTTGGGGCATTGGCGATTTTGATCGGCGGCCCGGCTTTATTTAAAAGTTATGCCTGGAGCGATCCGACCATCGAGTCAGCCGTGTTCGTATTCCGTCTCATCGTCATATTCTTCTTTGGCGCTGGGTTTGTAATCAGTTCTCTTATCCTGATAGTGACAAGGAGAAAGGGATTTGTGGCCTATAAACGGATGATAGACAGGCTATCGAGCGGCAGAAGTATGAACTTTAACCTCAACATCACCTTCCCGGAACAGGATGAGTTCGGAAATCTAGGGAAATGGCTGAACAAATTCATGGAACAGGTAAGGATTTTTGACAAGATAAAGGTGGAGAAACTCCGGGCGTTGCAGCAACAGGTAGCGTTCCTTATAGAATCAATTGACAAGGGAGTGGTCATAGTATCGGGTGAGAGCAAGATAACTTCGGTGAATACACATTTTATCAAACTTCTCAACATTGGGGAAAAATCGGTTATTGGATTACCGATAAATAAAGTAGTTGAAAATGAACTAATAATTCAGGCACTTGAGGAGATAAAAGATAAGCCAAAGAATCAGGTCCTCGAAGACTTGAAGATAAAGTCAGGGATTACAATATACAAGACAAAGGTAACGATAGTGCCCATTATTAGCAGTGAAGTAACATTAATGGAGACGATGATTATTTTCGATTATATACAAAAGAGGGTATTGCAGCGATAGTGCGGAAATGAATATAGTATTTGGTGTTTTTCCTGTGCAAATAACAGTAACTGGTAAAATGGTCATGAAGAATAAAGTCTTTGCTATTGCAGCTCTCAGTTTTTTTCTGTTGTTTTGTTCTTCCTTTGCTCAAACAGAGCTTATCGGTAGATCTGAAGTAGAATACCTATCCTGGGGTGGCGTGGAGTATCGCTGGGATGATCTCTCGAGTTTTGAAAATGTGAAGATACAGGAGGGACCGATGGGGCGTCTCGATATTACACTCGATGACAACAGTCCCATATTGGATGCTAAAACAGAACTCCTGCTTCATTTTGACAGTTTCGAACAAAATTTTATATCATTGGACTCACCTCATTATCGTATACAAGAAGTAAACATTTTTCCTTCCACCAATATAAAGAAGCATGGGGAAGGTTCTGCGGGATTTTTACAGTACAGTAATAAGATAGAGATACTGCCCCTTGAAGGGAGTCTCTTCTTCTCAGATCCGATGCTCTCAAGTTTTACCATTGATTTCTTTCTCTATCCCACCAATGTTCATGATAGCGTTGTCGTTTTCTCATGGCATGCACCAACCGCTGACACGGATGGGGGTTTTTCCGGATTAAAGGTATTTTTCGATAAAGGAAGTTTGCACTGGCAGTTTGACAATGTGTTCCATGATCCTGAGGGTATCCAGGTACCAATTATTGTTGGTGAAAAGGATTTTACTCCGTTGAACGAATGGCACCACCATGCTCTTCACTATAATGCTGATGTAGGGCTAATCACCCTCTATTTTGATGGAGAGGAGAGTAATCTTTTCTGGGTTACACAAAATGGGAGAGAGGAGGGAACCCAACTCCAGGGAAAATTCTCCCGCTATCTCGCAGTACCAATGTCCCTCGGTGATCATTTTCTTGGGTTTATCGATGAATTTCGAATTTCTCGGGGACATCCCCAATTTTTCACAGATGAGTATCGTTCCCGTGGACTGGTATTGAGCAGGGTGATAGACCTTAAAAACCGTGGAACAAAGCTTGTTAAGATTCTGTGGGATAGTATCGAAGAACAGGGCACTGCAATACGGGTTTTTTATCGTATTTCCGATCGGTATTTTCTCCCGACTGCTGATCCAACTGGGGAGTTCAGTTCCGATACCTCCGAATTGGATGAACGTGTATACCTTGATAGATCCTCGAGGGATGTCTCCAGCTCATTTGCAGAGTGGAAGAAAATGAATCAACCTCCAGAATGGATAGCGGTTCGCAATAACATAGAGATTGAGGACAGAGTGCTTAAGGGAAGATATTTGCAATGGAAGGTGGAGTTCTACGGCACAGAGAGAATGCACTCGCCGATACTCAAGAGTATAGCTGTTGTCATCGAGCCAGATCCTCCCCCAACGCCGCCGATACTCCTTGCAGCTCGCCCACTCGACAGGGCGACGAAGCTTACCTGGATTAAAAACAAGGAAAGTGATATTTCAGGATACAAAGTGTACTATGGTGATTCCTCGCTACACTATTTTGGCATTGGATCGAATCTTGGAGACTCTCCGGTTTTTATTTATGGAGTGGACGACACCGATGTTACCATGAGCTTTGCACTAGAGGGGCTTGAAAATGAAAAGGTGTATTTCTTAAGCATAACAGCAGTGGATGAATCAAATCAGGAAAGCAGCTTCAGTAAAGAGTTCATCGTACGTCCTTCAATGATCCATGGTGAAGAGTAAATCCATCGTTACTTTTACTTGTGCGTAACGAAATCCTACGCGATAATAACTCTGATATTCTCTAAATTAGAGGAGGGGCATTATGGCGCGCTATTTGGGCAGGAACTGGACAAAGGGTGACTTGGGGTCACTGATCGGAGACCCCCTTCAGATTGCAGGTGCAAGGTCTTTTAACTACACCGAGGGTAAGGCAGAGGGAGTTAGAGGCATCAGCGTAAATACCGGAGGTGGATTATTTTTCACCTTGCTCCCGGGGCGGGGAATGGATATACCCGAGGCATTTTTTAATGGTAAGGCTCTGCATTTTGCCTCTGGAACCGGTATTACATCACCGGCATACTTTGAAGAGCCGGGACTTGGTTGGCTAAGGAGTTTCTATGTCGGTCTTCTAACCACCTGCGGTATCGCGAACATGGGAGCGCCCAGTGTCGATGGTGGTGAACCCCTTGGGTTGCACGGCAGGGTTTCAAACGCAGCTGCAGAAAATCTCTGCATCGACCAGCGTTGGGAGGGAGATGAATGGATCATAACAGTAAAGGGAAAGATGCGTGAGGCAAAGGCGATGTTTGAAAACCTCTCTCTGACCAGGACCGTAGAAACGAGACTGGGAACGTGTGGTTTCAAGCTTCATGATGTTGTTGAGAACAATGGATTCGAACCCCAACCCCTTCTGATGCTTTATCATTTCAATTTTGGATTTCCCCTGTTGAGTTCGAACTCAAGAATAACAGGACCTGTCGTAGAAACGGTTGCCCGTGATGACGAGGCAAAGAAAGACCGGGGGGTCGAAGAATGGTTTTCATTCCCAAAGCCCATTGCAGGATACAAGGAGAAGGTGTTTTTTCATAACCTTGCTGCCGATTCCGAAGGTAATACGTTCATATCGCTCTACAATCCTGATACGGGGGATGGATCACCTCTCGGAATCGTACTCAGGTTTAACAAAAAGGAGGTTCCCAGCTTTACGCAGTGGAAGATGCCGCGAAAGGGATTTTACGTCACCGGACTTGAACCGGGAACAGCGGCTCCATTGGGGAGGGGTGTATTGAGAGAAAAACATGAGCTCCCTCTCATCGAGGGGCAGGCACAGTATGAGATAGGTATCGATTTTTCGGTAATCAGTAGTCAAATGGAGATTGAAGAACTCCAGAAAGAAGCAAAGAGGTTACAGGAAACTATTCAGTAATCTTTATTTCGTATGTGAGGTTGGCAGCCTTTTTCAGCATCGCACTTACTGAACAGTACCGCTGCTGGGAGAGGTCAACCGCCTTTTTCAATTTATCGTAGGGCAGGTTTTTTCCCCTGAATTCATAAATGAGATGTATCCTGGTGTAAATTTTCGGATGATCAACAGCTGCCTCAGCATGAGCGGTAATTGTTAATGCATCGACATCGATGCGCATCTTCTTTAGCAATGAAACGACATCCATGCCGGTGCACCCTCCGAGACTTGCCAGTAGGATCGGTTTTGGATTGGGTCCCTTGTTCTTACCGCCAAACTTAGCATCAGAATCCATGATGATGTGATAATCTCCGAGAGTTGAATCAAATGACATCTCTTTTACCCATGTGGTCGTTACGCTCTGCATCGGCACTCCTTCATTTAAAATTATGGCCTGTCATTTGCCGCTATTGACTATTCCACCTTGTATAATATAATTGGTTCGAGGTAATTAATTCTACTTAATTAGATTAGCATTCAAAGAATGAAATATAATAAAACTTTATTGAATAAGTTTGAGAACCAATTACTGAGCTAGCGCTCAATCAAGAGTGAGCTGAAGGACTTTTTTACCAAAAACACATTTTTTTGTGAATGGGATATTGATAGGTAGGTTATTGACGATTGCAATTCTTGACGTCGGAGAGAAGCTTTGGCAAATATAGAAGGGATGGAACAGACACGAAGCTTCATGAAGAGTCTCGGATTTCCTGATCTTAGGGTGCATCACTCGATCAACCATTTTGACTTTACGAAAAGCGACAGGCGCATTCTCATTATAGGGCCCATGGGATCGGGAAAAACTGAATTTTCCGCTCGTATATACCGGGACTCACAGGTTGCGCTAAAGAAATCAGAACAGGTGCAGAATGAAACGACAGAAAATGGGGCCGATAGGAGAAATGTATTTTATATACGTTCGAAGATAGATGAAAAGAGATTTGCCGATTTCCCGGAAAATTCAATCCCCTATCGGGGTGGGTACGTTAAGCTCGACGATTCGGTGGCATGTGTTGCAGATTCATTCGAGCTCGAAAAAGTCATTGATAAAAATCGAACAATAGGAACCTGGATAATCGATGAAGCGGAATTCTTTGATGAGCGAATTGCCTATGTGGTCGGGCGATATGCTGCACAGCGCAGCCTCAATTTCATATTTCCCATGCTCATTCTAAATTTCCGCAAAGATCTCTTCAATCGTACAGCACGATTGGTCATGGAGAAGTCGACCGACGTATTCCCACTTACCGCTTACTGCGAGCATCCAGATTGTATTGCCGATTCCTACTATACCTATCGGTACTATACGGTAAATGGCGATGAATGTCCCGCCCTCTATTTTGATCCGCTCATTATCGTTGGGGGTGACAAAAGCTCTCATGACCCAAAATTTCCTAATTATGCAACGCGCTGTGATCGCCACCATTATCTGCCTGGAAAAGAGTACACTTTCATGATTCTGAAACCCCTTGGTGAATTAGCCTATGGAGGCAATATCAAACCGATTTTAGAGGAGCTTCGTTCTCTAAAGCATTCGATCGAAAAATCTGAGCTGTACAATCATTTCAATCAAAAATTCATTAAAATCGATAAGCCGAAACAGATAATGATGAATGCTCTCAAGGTGAGCTGCATAGCTGAAAAGGTCCTTATCTATCTCTATTCAGAGGAAAATATTTTGAGTTCCGAGCAGATGGAGTACCTTGCACGAGAAATTCGAGGTGACCTTGATTATATCAATGAGCGGTTGGTTGAAAATCGGAAATCACCGATAACCTTTGCTTAATCAGTTTAAATTCATTATAAATAAGATTGTTATGACCGGAGTGTCTGTTACGGATGAACGTAAGGCGAGACGCAGAGAGATATTCGGTTTCATGATGTTTGACTTTGCGAACTCGTCCTATACCACCGTTATTATTACTGCTGTTTTCAACGCCTACTTTGTGCAGGCAGTCGTAATTCAGGCGAATAGAGGCGAATTGCTTTGGGCAGTAACGCTGTCATTATCTTATTTTCTCGTCATGATTTTCGGTCCTGTCTTCGGCGCCATTGCAGATTATACAAAAAAGAAAAAGCGATTTTTGTTTGCAACCTATCTTCTGTGCGTGATTTTTACCGCTTGCCTTTTTTTCGTAAAGCCGGGATACGTTGTCCCGGCAATGGTTTTCGTTGTCCTTTCAAATTGTGGTTATTCAACAAGTGAAAACTTCGTTTCGAGTTTCCTTCCTGATATCGCAAGTGAGAAGGAAATGGGAAAGATCTCGGGATATGCATGGGGATTCGGATACATAGGCGGACTTTTGTCCCTCGCAATATGCCTTTTAATACTCACGCAGTATCAACCAGGCAGCGATTCGACAATTCCGATCAGGCTGAGCTCGCTTGTTACAGCTCTATTTTTCGGTTTAGCCGCTATCCCCACCTTTTTATGGGTTAGAGAACGCAGGGCCAATACGACGGGCGCTACAAAACAGGGTGTAAAATATTTTAGAGTCGCTTTCATCCGTCTCGGTGCCACCTTCAGAAAAATTGGTGAGTTTCGCGAACTAGTGAAGTTTCTCATTGCGTTGTTTTTTTTCTATTCAGGTATCGCAGTCATCATATCCTTTGCGGCTATTTATGCACAAAAGGAGCTCGGTTTCACACCGGGTATGACCGTTCTCCTCATCATCGTGGTAAACGTTACAGCGGCGATCGGCGCTTTTCTCTTTGGGTTGGTCGAGGACCGAATCGGCTCGAAAAACACCGTTCTCATAACACTGGTTCTTTGGATCGCGACGGTTGTGATTGCCTATTTTATAAAGAGCAGGAGACTTTTCTGGATTGTTGCAAATATGGCTGGGCTTGCCATGGGTTCGAGTCAATCATCAGCACGTGCCCTGGTGGGTCTCTTTTCACCGACATCGAAAAGTGCTGAGTTTTTCGGATTCTGGGGATTTGCTGGTAAGTTTTCCGCAATCCTTGGTATTCTTTCATTTGGAATCATGTCATTTATGTTTAAGTCAAACCGTCTCGCAATGGTATCCACCATTTTCTACTTTTGTATAGGGTTGATCGTACTGCTCTTCGTCAATGAGAAGAAGGGTCGAGAGGCAGCGGTACGATACGTAGACAGGAACTAACCGGGTAACAGAACATATATTATTTTGAGGTGGAGATATGTTTTTTCCTTTGAAAGATGAAAATCCAACAAAAAAATTTTCCTATATCACGCTTACCTTTATCATCATCAATTGTCTGATATTTTTCTTTCATCTGATGATGGGTCGTTACTACAGATCGGTTGTTGCAGCAAAATTTGGCACCGTGCCATTTGAAATAATGAATGGGGTCGATCTCAATCCAAAAGTTGCAGGTGGCCCCTATATAACCCTTTTCACCTCTCTGTTCCTCCACGGCTCATTCTGGCATCTTCTCGGAAATATGTGGTTTTTATGGATATTCGGAAACAACATAGAGGATATTGTCGGTCACTTTCGATTTGTCATTTTTTATTTACTCGGAGGGATCGTTGCTTCACTTTTTCAGATTATTTTAACAGCTGATTCAACTGTTCCGATTATCGGTGCGAGCGGTTCAGTTTCAGCGGTACTTGGAGCATATGTCTTGAAGTACCCAAGGGCACGGGTCAAGACTCTGTTGTTCATATTTATCTTTGTCACAGTAATTAATGTCCCGGCTGTTGCCTTTATCGGAGTCTGGTTTTTCCTGCAGCTCTTAAACAGCCTGGGTGCCCGGTTCAGCAACGTTGCGTGGTTTGCGCACATTGGCGGTTTTCTCTTCGGGCTGATAACCATTAAGCTGTTTGAAAAAAGAGAAAAGCAACAAAAGTACAGGGTTTATTGATGGGGAAAAAGATAGCATTTCTTGGTATAGATATGGGAACGACGGGAATTCGAACGATCCTTTCCGATGATCAGGGCCAAATACTTTCGGTCTATACCGGGAATGTACTGTCCAGTACTGTCTCAAGTAACGATGATAAGGTTTCAGAGCAGGATCCAAAATACTGGAAATCCGCACTGTTGAACATATTGAAAAGAGCCCTCGCATCAATCGGTTCGTACGAACTCAGAGCTATTGCGGTTGATTCGACATCTGGTACGATCATTCCGATAGATAACGGAGGTCAGCCCCTGTACCGGGCGCTGATGCACAACGACGTGCGGGCTCAGGAGGAAGCTCGATTTATTCTTAAAAATACCGGTATGAATGTTAAACCTTCCTTCGCCCTCTCAAAGATACTGTGGATAAAAAATAATAAACCAAAGCTCTTCGAAAAGACCGCAAAATTCATCCATGCCGCCGATTATTTGAAGGGATTGATTTCGGGGGATTTTACCACCACGGACTTTTCAAACGCAGTGAAGACGGGTTATGATTTAAAGCGATACGAATGGCCTGAATTGATCGATAAAAAGCTTGGCATACCCATTCAGAAATTACCGAAGGTGGTAAAAACCGGCGAGGTCTTCGGAAAACTCGACAGAAGTTTTTGCGAAGAGGCCGGAATCAAGAATGAGGTGGCGATTGTTGCCGGAGCAACTGACTCCACCACCAGCTTTTTTTCGAGCGGTGCTGAGCGTATCGGGGATTGGAATACAACTCTCGGTACTGTTCTCGCCTTCCGAGGAATCGCCCCACAATTTATTGAAGACGCCGAGGGTCTTCTCTACACACACCGTCACCCTGAGGGATACTGGCTTCCTGGAGCTGCGAGCAATACAGGAGGGGAATCGATACGGATGTTTTTTGGTGATAGGCTTGAGGAGTACGATGAGAGGATTGTTGGTACACCGCCGACAGGCGGTCTCATCTATCCACTGGTGAGGAAAAGTGAGAAGTTTCCCTTTCTGAATATGGAAGCCGTCGGATTTATAAAGAGTGAACTAAAGGATCCCTATCACATGTTCAAGGGATTCCTCGAGGGGGTCACTTTTGTAGAACGGATGACCTACGAGAAGATTCAAAGAATCGGATACAGAGTTGGCGATAGTCTCTTTACCATGGGTGGAGGTGCTTACAGCGCACCCTGGATGCAGATAAGGGCCGATATTCTCAAGAAAAGAATTTGTCGTGCACGGGAGGTTGAAGCTGCCTTTGGTGCAGCGATTATTGCAGCTAGCGGTGTGCATTTCGGAAATTTAACCGATGCACAGGAAAACATGGTGAATATAGAGAGGGTGGTCGAACCAGACCCTGCCGTTAGTTCTGTGTATGACGAAATATATAGCCGATTTCTTGAAGAATGCAGCTCTCGGAAACTTTATTAAACACTGAGGTCACCACCCGCCTCGCTTTCAAGAATTCTCTGGCCATTGGTGTATACATTGATTCTCTTACCTCGTGCAAACCCAACGAGGGTAATGCCGAAATGATCTGAAAGTTTGATAGATTCGGTTGTCGGGGCAGAGTAGGAAACGATAATTGGAATACGAGAGTTTATTATTTTTACCATTACGGCTGAGGATATTCGGCCGCTTGTGATCAGTATTTTATCTTGGGTAGACATTCCGTCCAGCAAACAGTGGCCGATGATCTTATCGACCGCGTTATGTCTGCCCACGTCTTCCCTGAAGAGCAGCACTCCCGATTGGTCACAGAGAGCAGCGCTATGAACGCCACCAGTGATTTTATATAACCCGGAATGTGTGGCCACCTCTCGTGTCAGCGCCAGCAGTTGCGAGCTCAATATAGTGAGGTTTGAATTAATTTTATCTGCGCCCACATTTGCAGTGGTGTAAAAAAAACATCCTGGCGTAATATACCTTTTGAGCCGTACCCCAGGGGTGAATCCCTCCACTTGTGTAATTTCGAGCTGTGCGATGTTTCGTTCTTCATCGATTACTGAAGAGACAACATCATTTTTATGTTTTATCAATCTTTCCGAATAGAGATAGCCCAACACGAGCTCGTGAATATGCTCCGGGGTACAAATGATGGTTACAAATTCCCTCCCGTTGAGGAAGATCGTCAGAGGTGTCTCAGTCACAACGTCATCGTTAAAAATTTCTTTTTTATCCCCTCTTATTCGGGTAACGGCAAATTTTTCATATGTTTCCATTGAGTTACCTCTTGTGCTACCATCCCTTTACTATTGTCCCACCTCCAATGACCCGCTCCCCCTGGTAAAGGGCAACTGCCTGCCCGGGCGTTATTGCCCACTGAGGCTTATGAAAGGATACATAGAACTTATTTCCTTTGAGTGTAGTAAGCTGTGCATCGGCCGGGGTATGTATCGAGCGGATCTTTGCCTGGATATCAATCCCATTTGTAGGGGTGAAATGGTTTTCAATCCAGTTCACATTACTGGCTTCGAGCTGCGAGTGGTAGACATTTTCCCGATATCCAACCTTTATCATGTTATTCTTGCGGTCGATTCTGGTTACATAGAGAGGTACATGGAATGATATTCCAAGTCCGCGACGCTGTCCTATAGTATAGC
>CAYFYU010000052.1:24643-24868 GCA_964347455.1 uncultured Spirochaetota bacterium
CACACAATACCCGAGTGAGTACCAACCACTTTTTCATCCTCAAATACTATCGGCCCTGGTTTGAGCAGTTCGGGACAGTGCAATTCAAAGAAATTACGGTAGTTCTTTCCATCGATAAAGCATATTTCCTGGGATTCAGCCTTTTCGGAGATGTGCAGGTTTCTATCCCGCGCAATTTTTCGTACATCATTTTTCCGGTAGTTACCAAGGGGCATCAGGGTACGG
>CAYFYU010000053.1:0-9808 GCA_964347455.1 uncultured Spirochaetota bacterium
TCATGAAGGAAATGATGGATGAGATTCATTACGAATATGTACAAAATAGGATAAATAAGCTTACCCTCGTGAAGTATATGAATACTGGATGATCCCCCCCACATTTGAGGATATTTCTGTAAATTACACAAATTGAGGTTTGTTATGAAGATAGTACTTGTAGGTGATTTAATATTAGAAAGCAACTGGTGCCTTGATGAACTTGAAAGAATAGCAGAGATATACAATGCGAAGTATACGGCAATCGACTGGGATGTTGAAAATGTTGAAAATCTGAGGGTACTAAATCTAAAAATCGAAAAAGAAGGACCCTCAGCTGTTGATCCACCAAAACAAATCTGGGATCTTGTCAAAAACGCAGATATTCTCATTGTTCATTTCTGTCCAGTATCGTCAGAGCTAATCAATGCAGCTGGGCAACTTAAAATAATAGGTACTTTGAGAACGGGCCTTTCAAATATAGATACGCAAGCTGCAGAGAGAAATGGGATTGTTGTAATAAATCTACCGGGGAGACTCGCCGAAGCGGTTTCTGATTTTACGATAGGACTCATATTCTCTCTCATAAGAGGAATTGTGCAGTCAAATCAGGCTCTGAGACAGGGAAGATGGACGAAAGAGTTCGAGAGAAATGAGAATTTTATCGAGATATCAGGAAAAACAGTCGGGATTATTGGGTTCGGCGAGATAGGAAAAAAAGTCGCTCACAAACTTACAAATTTTGATGTAAGGTTGCTATCCTACGATCCCTTTGTGTCCCGTGAGGTTATGGAGAGTATGGGAGTACGTAAAGTTGAGCTTTCAGAGCTGCTATCCCTGTCCGATATTGTAACTATTCACACAAGTCTCACTGATTCAGCAAAAGGCTTGATTGGGAAAGACGAAATATCTCTTATGAAACCCAAAGGCTATCTCATCAATACAGCTCGTGCCGAAGTTGTAGAGAAAAACGCGCTCTACGATGCGTTAAAAAGAGGAGCGATCGCAGGCGCTGCATTGGATGTGTTTTGGGAAGAACCAATCAATATCGATGATCCTTTCTTTCGATTGGAAAATTTAGTTGTTACACCTCATATCTCGGGTACATTAAAAGAATCACTTTTAAAATCATTTTCCAGGCTGAACAAAAGATTAGAACCCTATTACAAAAGAATAGCGGGGTCTTCTAATTCATCTTCCTCCTGATATGGAAATGCACTGGCCTGTGATGTAGCTTGCCTCGTCCGATGCCAGAAACGTGACAAGGGCAGCCACATCATCAGGAAGGCCGAGTCTTCTAACCGGTATATCTTCTATATACTCTTCCTTCACCTGCTCATAACTTTTATTTAGTCGTTTGGCCCTCTCACCAAGAAGTGATCGTATCATTCGTGTCTCGATCCTGCTGGGGCAAACAGAGTTTACATTGATTCCCAGGGGGGCCACTTCCATTGCAAGTGCCTGGGTAAACCCGTTCAGACCGAATTTCGAAGCGCTGTAATGTGTGTGGAGAGTCCTCCCGAATTTCCCCGCCTGTGAAGAAACACTTACTATTTTCCCGTATCGGTTTTTCACCATGTTTTTTACGATAGGTTGCGTCATAAACACGACGCCATTGAGATTGATATTTATACATTTGAGCCATTCCTCTTCGCCTATGTCTAGGAAATTCGCTTCGTATCCTATGCCTACGCTGTGTACTAATACATGAATCTTGTGGTGCCTATCGAGAAGGGCATTCATACTCTCCCTTACTTGAACTGTATTTGTAATATCAAAGGGATAGCATTCTGAGATTCCTCCGTGCTTTTCAATAATTGCAGCAGTCCGTTCTAATTCCTGCTTATTCACATCACAGATCAAACACCGTGCGCCTTCCTCTGCAAATCGTACAGCGCAAACGCGTCCAATTCCGTTAGCAGCACCAGAGATAACAACGGTTCGATCTTTGAATCTATTCTTGAATACATGATAAACATCCATTTTTTTCTCCTTTTTGGCTTACCATGTGTTCCTTATTGAAAAAAATATTGACAGGCTCATTAATTTTTATAGAATACTTGTAATTACGGGATGATATTATAATATTGTGATATTATTCTGTCAATATACATCAAACTGTAGCTGGGAGGTAAGCTTGTCATGTTTATCGATTTAAGGGAAAAAACTGCGCTTGTAACAGGGGCGAGCCGGGGTATTGGAAAAAGCATCAGTATATCACTCGCCCACTGCGGTGTACATGTGGTACTATCTGCGAGGAGCTTGCCCCAGCTTGAGGGTGTGGCAAAGGAAATAGAAAACGCAAAAGGAAAAGCCACCGTCATTCCAGCTGATCTATCCAAAGAGGAGGACATTCTGTCGTTGTTCGGTAAAATAAGAAGGCAATTTGGTGGATTGGATATCGCGATACACAACGCCGGTGTTGGATATTTTGAGGACCTCGAAGACTTTCCGCTGGACAAGTTCGACGAAATCGTCAGGGTTAACATGCGTGGTACCTTTCTCTGCTGCCAACAGGCAATGAAGATCATGGTTCCTGCAAGGGCGGGATACATCATCAACATTTCGAGCGTACAAGGTATCAAGGGATATCCCAAGCACTCGGCCTATGCCGCAAGCAAGCATGGGATAATCGGAATGACGAAATCCCTCTCCGCTGAGGCACAGGAATACAACATTCGAGTATCTGCCATTCTTCCTGGTGCGGTCGATACTGAATTAATAACAGATGCCCGTCCGGACCTCGATAGATCATCCCTTATCCATCCAGAAGACATATCGAAATCTGTGCTGTTCCTGCTTTCGCTTTCTGATAGAGCGAAGGTGGACATGCTCGTAATAAGGAGAAGCGCTTCAGTGCACTTCTAGGATGAGGCTTTTGATGCACACTTAAGGTTGGAACACGAACAGGGTCTTTAAACCCTTTCCACTCAACGCATAATCGAAAGCTTCTTTTATCTCGGAGATTATAAATTTTTTACTGACAATTGATTTGGTGTCGACCTTCCCCCCTACAATCAATCCTATAGATTGCTCATAATGGGTGAGTGACGAACCAGTGGTGCCTGTAACAATGATTCCATTGTAGTGTATGAGATTGGTATTGAGCCCCACATGTTCCTTCCCTTTTGGGAGCCCACCGAAAAGGTTTATGCGGGCCAACTTAGCGGCCATTTCTACGGACTGCCTCTGAATAACGGGAGCAGGACAGGCAGTAATGATAACATCAGCGCCCATACCATTGGTGTGCCGCATAACGACCTTTCGTAGATCTTGCCGCTTTGAGTTAATGGCGATATCCGGTTTGAACCTGTTAATGAGTTTTAGCCGCTCGTCTGATATATCGGCGATCATCACAATCCTTGCACCGGCAAGCCTGTTGAGCTGCAGATGCAATGCTCCCATAGGCCCTGCGCCCACAATGAGGACTGTGTCACCCGGTGAGGTCTGTACTGATTCGAGGGCATTAAAGCAGCATGAAAGGGGTTCAGCAAGTGCAATTTCCTCAAAGGAGGTGTTACCATCGAAGGGAACCATATTTCCCTGAAGGAGCGGTTTCCCACTGATCTTGAAGTACTCGCAAAAACCACCGTCAAGGGTGATGCCGAACGCTAGATAGTCAGGGCACAAATGTATCGCCCCCATTCTGCAGTACCTGCACACACCACAGCCTACGTTGGGTGCGACACCAACCTTCATCCCCTCTCTGTAGTTCTTCACATTTGATCCGACCTCGACGATCTCTCCGGCAAACTCATGTCCCAAGATCCGTACTTCACCATTCTTTATACCGAAATGGCCGCTTTTGAAGATTCTCAAATCCGTTCCGCATATGGCTGCGGCCCTTACCTTAATAAGGACATCGTTTTTTCCAATCGCCGGTTTCGCCACCTCTCTGCATTCAACGGACCCTATACCGGTATATACTCCTGCAAGCATTCAAAACCCCCTCTATTGATAGCGGCAAAACTATTTTTGCATTTATTGGACCTCAGACCCTATAATGTGTACAACATTGGTTGTGGCAGAGCCACCAATGTTGAGAGTCGCAACCCTTTTTGCATCAGAAACCTGATAATTTCCGGCATTACCTGTTACCTGCTGGTACGCATCGAGCAGCTGTCTGACTCCCGTGGCTCCAACAGGATGTCCACCACCTATCAATCCTCCTGATGGATTGATCGGACATACACCCCCAAATTCAATGCTTCTGTCTTCAATTGCTCTCCAACCCTCCCCTGGTTTTGTTAATCCAAAATGCTCAATAGCTGCATATTCAGTAATGGTAAAACAATCGTGGGTCTCGATACAGGAAATATCATCCACACCTCTGACCTTGGCCCTTTTATAAGCCGCTAGAATTGCACTGCGAGTATGGGGAAGGACATACTCGCTCCTCTTCGCCTCTTCCGCCTTGTCATCGAAGCTGATAGGAGCTGTTGTGTGTCCCCATCCCTGAATGTAGGGAATTTGACTAAACCGCAAACCATGATTTTTCGCATAGGTTTGCGAATAAGTCTGTGAAGCCAATAATATTACTGCGGCACCGTCTGTCACCTGGGAGCAATCGGTAGCGCGAAGTCTCGTTCCAATCGTTCTGTTAAAATCTCCACCGCTGCACGCGTGTTTTTTATTCATGTACCAGTTTCTTGTTTGGGCCTTTGGATTTCGCTTGGCATTAGCGTAATTTATCGTAGAAATTTCTGCCAAATGTTCATATTTTACACCGTACAATTCGTCGTATACATCGTATAGTCGATCAAACAGTTTCGGAAAAGGAAATTCAACTTCCCTGCACTCCTTTTCATACCATGCTGCTGTTCCTAAAAAATTCCCTCCACTTTTGGAATCCACACTTTTCATAAGCTCCACCCCAATTACCATAACCAAACTGTGAATACCAGCTTCGATTTCTGCCCTTGCCATAAGAGCAGCAATCGACCCGGATGCACAGGCTGCTTCATGACGTGCGGTTGGAATCCCTCTCAATACTGGATCAAAATTAATGGGGAATGCCCCGAAGTGGGCCTGCATGTTGTAAAGCTCACCTGCAAAGTTTCCGACATGAATGGCCTGGATGTCCTTCGGTTCAATATTTGTTTGGGTAAAAGCACCCTCCATAGCTTCATTTATTATTGCTTGAATACCTTTACCCTCTCTCGACCAGTTGCGTTCAAAATCTGTTTGATAGCCACCAAGAATACATACTCTTTGCTGCATAACGGTTCCCCCTGAAAAAAAACATCATCGGGCAATGAAATATTTCGTTACCTCCGGTATTCTACAAAGCCTGGCTTCCGGCATTCCTTTCAGCTGCTCCGGTACAGGAATTGAAGACTTTTCGAGAAGTTTCATGGTTTCTTTCGGGCCCCCCAGGTAATCAACCCATGCCGAGGGCGGCAACCAGGAAAAACCATATGCCAAGGCTCTGTCGATACCATGTATTCCCATTTCAGACGGGGTAACTTCACCGATACGGAAAAAACTGTAAGAAATATAACCCAGAATAAAATGTTTAACGATGGATATTTCTTCTGATTCTACTCGTTTGAAAAGTTCTAACGCTTTTCTGTATTCTCCATCATGAATATGGAATTTCATATTTTCAACAGCATCATTTTTCATCTTCCTTATCTTTTTATACTCAAAGGTGTGCGGTTGAATTACCAGTTTCTCGTTGTTCGTACCGCAACGGTAAAAACCTCCTTTTTCCCCGCTTTTTTTCCCAAGCAATTTGCTATCAACCATTTTTTGAACATATCCTGGCAGAAGTAATGATTCGTGTCTTTCGTCGTGAACCTGTTCATATATATTGTTGACAATTTCTCTATGAACGTCGATTCCCACCAGGTCAATCGTGGCAAGGGGAGACAATGCCCTCCCGGTATACGGGCCAAGCAGATAGTCAATTTTTTCTACGCCATGTTTTTCGGCATAGCGTGCTGCTTCATTTAAATATTGGAACCCTATTCTATTTGCTGCAAAACCAGGTTTATTATAGGTGACAATATTTTCACGCCTTAAGACCCTATCACAAAAATTTTCAATAAATGCTCTGAATTTCGGGGAATTTTTGGGATGAAAGGTGAGCTCATTTGCAATAAGTTTATCGGGTGGATTGAAAAAATGAGTTCCCACAAAGTGTGATTTAAAATCTTCGCTACATTCCCCTGCCATGTCTTCAAGTGATAAGCTCGATGAAATTGTAGATACAACGCTTCCTTTTTTTCGATGGGCATCGACTCTTTGAAAAAATTTCTGTTTTAATTGCAGGTCTTCTGAGACTGCCTCAAGAATCCAATCACAATAGGGCAGTTCCTTTTCAAAATCCTCATAGGTCTTTGGGATTATATATTGCCGCAGCACATCACTGCGTGCCTGTCTCACCGCATTCTCAATGCCCCTTTTTGCTGTTTTCAAGGATAGACCAAAAAAGATACATGTAATACCAGCTTGGGCAAAGATACCCCCGGACAGAGGACCCATGGTTCCGTCGGCTCCGAGAACGGCGATTTTCCTGATACCACTCATTTAAAATTCCTTCTTAAATATAACTTTTATAATGTACAGGTAAAGATCTGCTCAGACTATTTGTTGTATGGTAACCTGTTTTTCATTTTGCGTTTTATTATAACCATAAATGTAAGACTCTTAAAACATTTTATATTGACAGATGATGATATTTTTTTATATACTTACTTTTCATAACATGATAATAAGATAATATGATTATATAATACTAAATCTGAGCCATGGGAAATCAAATATGATTGTTAGAAAAGAGAAGAGATGAGAGAAATAACGTACGTAGAAGCCATTAATGAAGCCATTACCGAAGAGATGGAAAGAGATGAGGGGGTTTTCATCTTTGGAGAGGATATAACCGTTGGATATGGTGGCGGTGGGATGTTTGGCGCAACCAGAGGGCTTGCAGAAAAGTTTGGACCGGAAAGGGTAATAGACACACCATTATCAGAAGTAGCTATCACTGGTGCCGCTCTCGGTGCAGCATTGGTAGGTTTGCGTCCGATTGCAGAGATAATGTTTGGTGACTTCATATCGATCGTAATGGATCAACTCGTAAACAACGTGGCGAAAATGAGGTGGGTGCTGAACGATGAAGTTGATGTACCGATAGTGTATCGTACATCTTATGGAGCAGGAATTGGAGCAGGTTTTCACCATTCGCAGAGCTTCGAAGCGTGGCTTGCCCATGTACCAGGACTCAAAGTAGTAATGCCGTCCGATCCTGCCGATGCGAAGGGGCTGTTGAAGACATCGGTCAGGGATAATGATCCGGTGATATTCATGGAACATAAGTTTCTCTACAAGAGGCTCAGCGGTCCCGTTCCTGATGGAGAATATCTTATTCCCCTCGGAAAGGGAGATGTAAAGAGAGCGGGTGAGGATGTTACAATAATCGCAACTGGAAATATGGTCAGACGATCATTGGAGGCTGCGGATATGCTCCAGAAAAAGGGAGTGTCAGCTGAGGTGATCGATCCAAGAACGATACTACCCCTCGATGAGGAACTCATACTGGATTCGGTGAAGAAGACGGGAAGGGCAATTGTTGTTCAGGAAGCGCCAACATTTGGAGGATTCGGAGGTGAGATTGCAGCCATGTTGGCTGATAAGGGTATCGATTATCTTGATGGACCCGTAAAAAGGGTTGGTGCGTTGTTTTGCCCAATTCCAAATTGGATCAAAATGGAGGAGTACTATCTTCCCAATGTAGAGAAAATTGTAAATGCGGTAGCGGAAGTTATAAACCTTTAGGAGTAATTGATGGTTGAGATCAAGATGCCAGAAGCGGGTTTCAGTATTACTGAAGGAACCGTTATCAAATGGTACAAATCAATAGGGGATAAGGTTCATGAAGGTGAAAATGTTGTGTGTGTTGAAACCGAAAAGATTACTGTGGATATTCCAGCTGAAAGATCCGGCGTGTTACAGGAGATGCGATATAAAGAAGGAGAAATAGCGCCGGTAGGAACTGTGATGGGAACCATCGCTGAGAAAGGGGAGAAAGTTTCTCCAATGACTGAGGAAATCACTACGGACGAAGAAAAAGGTGCCGGGGTACAGATAAAACGCACGGACGAGAGCAGAGCCTATAGAGACAAAAAAATATCTCCTGCTGCCAAAGCAGTTGCTCGGGCAAGGGGAGTGAACATTTCAGAAATTTCGGCTGGTACCGGACCACTCGGAAGAATAGTAAAACAGGATGTTCTCGATTATATCACGAATAAAGGTGTCGGCCGACCAATTGCAGACCAAGCCATGAAGGGGGCTACTCCTCGGGAGGCTATCGGAAGAAAGGTTGAGGAGAAGGGAAAAAGGTTAGAGTTTAGAGGATGGCGAAAGGTAATCGCAGAACGTATGCTTGCAAGTTCAAGGGAGATACCGCACTATACAATGTCTATAGAAGCCGACGTAACGGAGCTCTCGCGAACCATTAAAGCATTTCGTGAAAAAGAGAAAGGCTTACACATAACCTATCTGCCGTTTATGATGAAATCGATGGCCCTTGGCATCGAAGAGATCCCGCAAATAAACGCACTCTGTGACAAAGAGGGATATACGATGCTGGAAGAGGTAAACATAAATGTTGCAGTTGAATTAGGGGAAAAGCTTTTAGTACCTGTCGTGAGGGATGTCGGCAAGAAATCGATACTCGAGCTAATTCGTGACCTCGATGGTTTAATAAAAAAGGCACGTGAGGACAAACTAGAACCCCAGGATATTTCGGGAGGAACAGTGACTCTGACTAATGTTGGAATGTTCGGGACTCATTCAGCAACCTCAATAATCTTTCCACCGCAGGTCGCCATCCTGTATATGGGAGTTGCAAAGGATGTACCGGCGGTATGGGAGGGGAGAATTGAGGTGCGGAAAAAGATGATATTTGGTGCAACCTATGATCATCGTGTTATCAACGGAGCATCCGGCGGTAGGTTCCTCATGAAGGTGAAGGAATACTTGGAGGATCTTGGTCTCTTCATGATGCGTGTAAGTGAAAGGAAAAGGTATTGAAGCTAACATCTAAACAATTAAAGGACATGATGTTCTGGATGGTGCTCGGGAGAGCTATCGAAGAAAAGATCACACTTCTATTCAAGGAAGGGCGCATGCGAGGACATCATCATCCGGGTATAGGAGTAGAAGGGATACATGTTGGGTGCTGCTTTGCGCTAACAGATGAGGACTACATAGTACCTTCGCATCGTGGGAAAATACCGGAGCTTATGATGGGTGTGGATATCAATTATTTGATGTCGGGATATTTTAATAAAAAAGAAGGTCTTGGAGGAGGACGAATTCCGACCGGATCTCACATGTATGGGGATATGAGCAAACATGTAATACCGGGGACCGGGATAATCGGATCGCTCATACCGGTTGCAACAGGAGCAGGCCTCGGACTGAAGATTAAAAAGTCAAAGGGCGTGGTTGTAGCTTTTTTTGGAGATGGTGCCGCGAACAGAGGTGATTTTCACGAAGGTATAAATATGGCTGCTGCATTTAAACTACCTGTATTGTTTGTCCTGCAGAATAACAGATACTCAATTTCAGTATCCGTGAAAAAGGCAACCGGATTGGAACACCTATCGGTAAGGGCTGCTGCTTATGGAATTCCTGGCAAAACGGTTGAAGGGTGCAGAGTGCTGGACGTGTATGAGGAAGCTACAAAGGCGATTAAGAGGGCAAGGGAAGGGAAAGGCCCCACACTGCTTGAGTGTATGTGGCACAGGTGGACCGGTCACTCCATAAGCGATGCCGATATCTACAGGACGGATGATGAGAGAAGAAAAGGTGAAAAACAATG
>CAYFYU010000053.1:9818-23936 GCA_964347455.1 uncultured Spirochaetota bacterium
GGAGTTTTCTGATATGCAGAAGCGGGCAGATGAAAAGATCGAAGAGGCTGTTCGCTACAGTGAAAAGGAATGCACCGATCCTGATCCCTCTGATATTTTACGGGGTGTTTATTCGAGCGACTAATTATATTGGCTCAAAATAATGGATACTGAAATTCATTTGGACGACACTTTTGTCATTGATAAGGAAAGCCCTGTTCCCTATTATCATCAGTTGAAGCTATACATTCTTGGTAAAATAGAATCTGGGAACTGGTCGTCAAGGCAGAAATTACCATCGGAAACAGAGTTTTGTGATCACTTTGGTATCAGCAGACCTGTCGTAAGACAAGCCATCAAAGAGCTTCAGAATCAGGGGCACCTTTCAACCGAAAAAGGTAAAGGAACGTTCGTCACAAGAACCAAGATAACCACCGGTTTCGTACAAAATCTAATAGGTTTCCACGAAGATTTTACGAGGCGGGGATTCAGGGTTACAACCCACATTCTCAAACAGGAGCTTACCCCTGCTTCTAAACGTATCGCGGATGCTTTGAAAATTGAATTAAGCTCTCCGGTGATTACCCTCAGCCGTTTACGCAAACTTAATGATGAACCCTCCGTGCACGTGACAACATATATTCCACAGGAGCTGTGCCCCGATTTACTGCATAAGGACATGAAGGACAAATCCCTCTATGCATTTTTGAAGAAGTGCGGGTTGGAGATTCACAAGGGACACAGATACATCGGAGTGAGTCTGGCAAATGAGTATGAAGCATCTCTGTTGGGGGTTAAAGTTGGCTCACCGCTCATTGAGTTGGACAGCGTAAGTTATTTAAAGGATGGAAGGCCGCTTGAATATTTTCATGCATTTCATCGAGGAGACAGAACGAGGTTTGAAGTTGAACTTGTAAAATTTGAGGTTAGTAGTAAACAAAAGAAATAAAAGTAGTATTGCCGAAGGTGCTGTCAAGTACCGAAGGTGCTGTCAAGTACCGAAGGTCCTATCAATGGCTAATGTCGAAGAGGTCGGGATATGTTGTATATAGTGCTCTGCTATGGTGACTCGAATACCTATGGGAGGGATGCGAAGACCAAGGGAAGGTTTGAGAGGAACGTGAGGTGGCCAGGTGTACTTCAAAGTACCCTTGGAAGTGAGTATTTCGTCATTGAAGAGGGACTGAATGGAAGAACAACAGTATGGGACGATCCTGTAAGGGGACAGGCTAAAAGAAACGGAAGTAAGTACTTATTGCCATGCCTTGAATCCCATAGCCCTATCGACCTCGTCATCATAATGCTCGGTACCAATGATTGTAAGGCTCGGTATGCAGTTACCGCCTATGACATAGGACAGAGCATTGGTTATCTGGTTGATATCGTGAAAAACAGCCACAGTGGTCGGGATAACATGTGTCCAGAAATACTGATCATTGCACCCCCGCCTTTGGAAAAACTGACTGAATATGCAGATACATTTACTGGGGGTGTACAAAAATCAAAAGAGTTGTCAAAACATTATCGGATAATCGCGCAGCAGTTTGGATGTCATTTCTTCGATAGCGTCTCAGTGATTCATTCAAGTAAAATCGATGGGCTTCATATCGACCCTGAAGAACATGCGGTGCTCGGTAAGTCTGTTGCTGAGATAGTGAGAAAGATTTCTCGGCAATACTAGTATAGAAGAGAGCTGTCACACATCCCAATCGTTACATCTCTCCAAATGTATACATTTTCATAGTGTAAGCATTGACTAAAGACTAATTAGCTTGATTGAGTGTGTATTAATTATTACAATTTACAAAACGCAAGTAGAGGGAATGGTATGCAAAGAGAGATGGTACCGATGGATGGCAACACTGCTGCAGCGTATGTCGCCCATGCGACGAATGAGGTCATCGCAATATACCCGATTACACCATCGTCCCCGATAGGGGAGCTTTCAGATGAATGGACCGCAAAGGGAAAAAAGAATATTTGGGGTACAGTTCCGACGGTCACTGAAATGCAATCCGAATCGGGAGCTTCAGGAGCAGTTCACGGTGCACTGACAACAGGTGCACTCACAACGACCTATACCGCCTCACAGGGACTTTTACTCATGATCCCCAACATGTTCAAGATTGCTGGGGAACTCTGTCCAACCGTGTTTCACGTTACGGCGCGGTCGGTTGCATGCCAGGCTCTCTCAATCTTCGGTGATCACTCCGATGTTATGGCTGTTCGAAGTACCGGTTATGCCCTTATTCCTTCAGGTTCTATTCAGGAAATCATGGATTTTGCACTCATAGCTCAAGCCGCAACGTTGAAATCCAGAGTACCCTTTCTCCACTTTTTCGATGGTTTCCGATCCTCCCATGAAATTCAGAAGATTGAGCAGCTTACCCATGGCGATATGCGCGCCATGATCGACAGTGAGTATGTTATTGCTCATCGCCTACGTGGACTAAACCCCGAAAATCCGAGCATAAGAGGAACATCACAGAATCCTGACATTTTTTTTACAGCACGGGAAACGGTCAATCGCTACTATCAGCAGGCGCCCCAGATAGTACAGGAGTACATGGACCGGTTTGCGGAACTTACGGGGAGAAAGTACAAACTCTTTGACTATATAGGGGCATCCGATGCGGAACGGGTTGCTGTACTCATGGGATCTGGAGCCGAAACCATGGAGGAGGTTGTCTCCTACCTTGCCAGCAAGGGTGAAAAGGTCGGCGTGGTAAAGGTGCGGCTCTTCAGGCCTTTCAGTACCAGGGATTTTATAGGGGCTCTTCCGTCTTCTGTGACGGCAATTGCCGTTCTGGACAGAACAAAGGAGCCGGGCGCAATTGGAGAACCGCTTTATGAGGATGTCCGGACGGCGATCGGTGAGGCGATGAGTGAAGGCTTTGCTTCGTTCAAACAGTACCCAACCGTTGTGGGGGGAAGGTATGGTCTTGGCTCTGCTGAGTTCAATGCCGGTATGGCCAAGTCGGTTCTCGATAACTTGGGGGAGACCAAACCGAAGAATCACTTTACGGTTGGAATTTACGATGATGTCACTCACATGAGCCTTCCCTGGAATGATGATTTTTACTCTGAGTCGAAAGGTGCACACAGGGCTATGTTTTACGGCCTGGGCTCTGACGGAACAGTCGGCGCGAACAAGAATTCCATAAAAATTATTGCGGATGCAACAGACTATTTTACACAGGCATACTTCGTATATGACTCAAAGAAAGCGGGAGCGGTGACTGTAAGTCATCTTCGATTTGGAGAGGATAGGATTAAGAGCACCTATCTCATCTCAAAGGCGAATTTCATAGCGTGCCATAAGTTTTCATTCATCGAAAAGTACGATATGCTCGCAAAGCTCGAGGAGGGGGGTATCTTTCTCTTGAACTCTCCCTACTCAAAGGATGATGTGTGGGATCATATCCCGGCAGAGGCGCAGGAGCAGATTATCCAAAAGAAGATCGGCTTTTTTGTTATCAATGCGGTAAAGATTGCTGCGGAGCTCAGACTCGGGGCTCGCATAAATACGATAATGCAAACCGCATTTTTTATCATTTCCGGGGTAGTTAAGCGTGATCAGGCGGTTAAGCTTATCAAAGACTCAATCCGTAAAACCTATGGGAAAAAAGGTCAGAATATTGTCGATATGAACATGAAGGCAGTTGATGCTGCTCTGGAGAGTATTGAACAGGTTCAGTATCCTAATAAGGTTACAAGCGAAAATAGAATAAAACCTCCCGTACCCGTGACAGCACCTGAATTTGTCAGAACGGTTACAGGCGAGATGATTGCAGGAAGGGGCGAGAAGCTTGCGGTTTCTCTCCTACCTGATGATGGAACTTATCCAACGAGCACGACGAGGTTCGAGAAGAGGAATATTGCCGATGAAATCCCGGTTTGGCATCCGGATCGCTGCATACAATGCGGACAGTGCTCGTTAGTTTGTCCCCATGCTACGATCAGGATTAAATTCTACGATCCGAAGCTGCTGAAAAACGCACCGCCCACCTTTAAATCCATTGATGCCCGTTCCAAGAGATTTCAGGGTATGCGATATACCGTCCAAATCGCACCGGAGGACTGTACTGGATGCATGCAGTGTGCGAATACGTGCCCTGGAGTTCGCAAGGTCGATGGCCAGAAAACGGAAGAAAAGGCTCTGATGATGGAGCCACAGATCCCTCTACGTAAACAGGAGGCAGAAAACTGGGACTTTTTTCTTGATCTGCCCGATACCGATCCAACATTGATGTCAAGGGCGTCGATTCTGGGATCGCAGCTGCTTCCAACGCTCTTCGAGTTCTCAGGAGCATGTGCAGGGTGTGGGGAAACACCTGTTGTGAAACTGGTGACCCAGCTCTTCGGTGACCGTGCTATCATAGCAAATGCGACAGGCTGTTCTTCAATATACGGCGGGAATCTTCCCACAACTCCCTATACCACAAGGCGGGATGGCAGGGGTCCCGTATGGTCAAATTCGCTCTTCGAGGATGCTGCTGAGTTCTGTCTCGGTATGAGACTGACCTCTGACAAACTGGGGGAACATGCCCGCGAAATTATAGGACAGATTTTGAAGAAAAAGATCCCTGGGATTGATGCAGCCTTGCTCAAAGAGCTGCGGGATTCTGAGCAGGAATCTCCTGGGGAAATCGAAGCGCAGCGGTTGAGAATTGGCAAACTGAAAAAACTTATTGCCAGTAAAAAAGACCAGGATCTTCAGCTTCTGTTGAGCCTCGCGGATTATCTCGTGAAACGGTCAATCTGGGCATTCGGCGGTGATGGATGGGCATATGACATCGGCTACGGTGGGCTTGATCACGTTATTGCGTCGGAAAAAGATGTCAATATTCTCGTACTCGATACCGAGGTCTATTCAAATACCGGTGGTCAGATGTCGAAATCTACGCCTCTGGGTGCAATCGCACGATTTGCCGAAGCGGGTAAGCCAAATGCAAAGAAGGATCTTGGCATGATGGCGATGACCTATGGCAGTGTATATGTTGCTCGAATTGCTTTAGGAGCGAATATGAACCAGGCGGTGAAAGCGTTAAACGAGGCTGATGGCTACAACGGGCCTTCCCTTATTATTGCGTATACCCACTGCATTGCTCACGGTATCGACATGGCAAACGGTGTGGATGAGCAGAAGCTGGCGGTAAACTCTGGTGCATGGGTGCTCTACCGATACAACCCGCTGCTGGCTCGGGAGGGAAAAAATCCGCTTGTTATCGATTCAAAGGAACCATCGATCGATATTGGTGAATACATGTACAATGAGTTGCGATTCAGAGCACTGAAACAGACAAATCCCGAGAAAGCCATAGAGTATCTTGAAATCGCCCGTGAAGATGCTGAGAAACGGTATAGGATGTACAGACACCTCGCAGATATGAAATTTTAAAACGAGGAGCGTAGCTCAGCTGGACATCCATAAGAGAAAATATGTTTATGTGGTTGATAACCTGCAGGGGTTACCCATCCTCCTGCAGGTTTTTTTTCTGTTTTTCACGATCGATCCTGGTCCTTCCCTGATAGGACCTTTGGTAGATTCTGCAGGTGAGGACGTAAAGGTCCCTTGGGGGGAGAAAGGGAAGGGCGCTGTACCGCCGTAAAATACATTGACATTTAGAGTTAGCTACTATAAGGTTAACTAAATGTTCTAAACTCTCTTGGGAGGGGAACATGGGTTACTGGCCCTTTATCACTATTTTCATATCTCTCATTCTCATCCTCTTCTTCCGAAGAATAGATAAACGCAGGATCAACTTCAACAAGTTCAAGCGGTACGCAGAAAAGTTATCAGAGGACTTCAACAGGTTTGTAGCGGGAAAGAAGGAGGAAATGGGGTCCCATTTAGAAAAACTGGACGCCGCCCTTCAAAAAGCGGAGACCTTGATGAGCAGATTGGAAGCATCACAGGATCAGCTCAAGGGGTCTCATGTCAAGCTGCAGAACGAGAAATCCGAACTAGATTCGATTAAGCGAGAATTGGAGAAACTGAAAGGGCTCAAGGAAGAGATATCTCTTGAGGTAACAAAACTGGGAAAGAACCTTCCATCACTGAAAGGGCTTTCCAATAAGGTCGACCGGATTGCTCTGGATATTGCGGAAAACGAAAAGGCCATTAGAAACACCTCTGCACTGATACCTACCCTTGAACGACGAGTGCAGGATAAATCAGAAAAAGCAATTGAGGATGCGCAGAGTCAAATCATTGAAGAGGCGAGGAGTTTATTCGGATCTCTCGTGGATGAGTACCGTCAAAATCTCAATGAGTTTTCGGATGAAGGAAAGAATGCACTGGAGAGGTTCAAGAGAGAAACCAATGATATTCTCGGAAAGACACAACAGAATATTACTGGATTCATGAACACCGTACAAACCTGTCAGGATAAGCTTTCTGAGGTGGAAGATGGAAAGCTGAGAGTGATCGAAAAACAGATCACCAACCTGGGTGACCTCATGGATGGAACAAAGGAAAGGTTAGAGCGTGTTGAAAGGGAAACGGTCGATGCATTTATAAATAGAGCGGAGGATGAGTACAAGCGCTATATGCTTCTCTTGGAGGAATCTCAGAGCTCATTCAAAAATGGAATCTTTGAAAAAGTCGAAAGTGAAGCCAAAGATCTATCCTCCTATGTTGCACGCCTCGAAGGTAAGGTACAGAATCTCCTGAGCAATATAAAGGAGGAAACAGACAAGTACGGGGAAGTTTTACATCTAAAAGCGAAGGCACATGAGAGCGAGACAGATGCACTGAAGAGCAGGATAATTTCTGAAATAAATGAAGAGGCGAACAAGAATCTACTTCTCATAAAGCCGATCGTATCGGAGATGAATGAAAAACTGGTCGCCTACAAGAAAGAGTTTACTACTCTCTATAGCCGGATGCGTACCAATCTAGAATCACAGGAAGAAAAAATAAAATTACAGATCGAGGGTTTTGCGGGTAAAGTTGAGCAGCATAAAAAGCTGTTCGTTGAGCAGTTAAAAGGGCCGATCGACGATGCGATGAATCAGATTGACGGGATCACCGAGCAGCTCAACAGCCGAATCGCTGAGGCAACTTCAACGGTAAGTGATGACTTCGTCTCTCGCCTCAAAGAGTATGAAGGGAAAATTCACACCTTGGAAGGGCGAATCGGTGATTTAAAAAATATTGCGAATGCCGGTCAGGAGATGATTGAGGAGAGGATCGAATCTGTTTTCAAAAATTATAAACCGGAGATAGAGAAGAAAATCCGCAGTCTCAAAGAAGAGACCGAGCAGTTGTACACCCAGGAGAGGGAGAGGATAGTTGAAAAAATCGGAACAATAATCAGTGAGTCGGATTCTGAGCTTGAGAAGAGGGAAAATCAGCTGATGGCATATATCGGCGAAATGGGTAAGAAGGTGCAGGAATCGGAGGAGAAGGTCACCGGACAGGAAAGGGAGATCATGGAAAACCTGAGCAAGGTGAAGCTTGAGGCGAGGGAGGAGCTCGTCCGTGAATTGGAAAATCTCAAATCTCTGTTCCAGGAGGAGAAAGAACGGTCCATTGAGCGATTCCGGGAGGAGCTCGAAGGTGTCAATGAAAAGATCGATACCATCAACCAGGAGGTCAAACAAATACAAGGGATGGTTGAGAGCAAGATTCAAGAAACCCTGGGGAGCGTTGATGGAAGCGTGAAGGAGTTTGAAACAAGCTATCTCAAAACAGGTGATGAACTGAGAGAGCAGATGAGAGCAAACCTTGACGGCATAAGGGATGAGGTTGATGGAATCAAGGAGAAGGTTGACAAATTAAAGGGGGATGTGGTCAAGGATGTAAGCGACGCGCTGGAATATTTCAGAAAGGATGTCGAAAAGGAAATCTCAGGTCAACGTGAAAAAATTTATGATAAGGGGCGTGAGCTTCAGGACCTTGTGAACTCGCTAGCTGAAGGTGCAAAGTCAGAATTAGCCCAATCGCATAAAGATGCGTCTCAGAAACTCAGTGCCTTCAGCAGCGAGGTGGGCGAGGTCCAAGAAGGTATCGAACATAGGATAGCCGGAATAGAGAAGAGGATTTCTGATTTTGAGAAAGAATCAACGGTCTTACGCAGGGCGGTAAAGTTTAAGGATAAGGTTGAAGAAGATATCGAGCGGTTTTCTGATCTCATGGTTGGGTTGAAGCAGGATAAAAAGGACATACTGTCGTTGAAAAAGGTGGTAGAGAATCTCAAGCGGGATGAGGGTGACATTTCGGCAAAGGTACGTCAGTTGAAGAGCGAAAAAAAACTCGTCCAAGATATTGCCAAGAACGCCGAACAGGCCATCGGCCTCATAACTGTAGTGGATGAAAAGATAAAGCTCATTGAATCTGAGAAAGAATTATTGGACCGTATCGAATCAAATGTGAAGAATATTGAAGGGCAGTTCGATTCGCTGAAGAAAAAGGCGGAAAATCTAACCGGTCGGGAAAAGGATATCGAAGTCTCCATAGAGACGATTTCAAAGACAAAGGAATTCATTAACAATCTTGAAAAGCGTACCGATCTTCTCAAGGAGAATTTAGACGATATCCGTGAACGTGAAGAGGAGATGAAAAATAAAATTACGTTCATCGATGAAAAAACAGGAAGCCTCCTAGCCTATGAGAACAGAATCGAAGAGGTACTTTCAAAGTTCAAGGAGATGGATTCTCTCGTTCAGGATATAGAGGAACGAAGCAAACAGCTGCAGAACACCAGGGAGTGGCTTGCTCGAGTTGAGTCACGGCTCACGAACCTCACGAAAGATGCAGAGAGGCTGGTTGATGAGATGAAGAGCACCGGTGTCTCGATACCTGAGGGTAGACCGATAAAGGGTAAAGCGCGCGAAGAAAGTCCGACCATGCTCTCCCGCGAATCGGACAGCAAGGTGAAAACAGTCCTGACCCTGTTTGAACAAAAATGGACCATTCCGGAAATATGTAAGGTTACGAAGATGTCACGGGGTGAGGTTGAGCTCATACTCGAGCTCAATAATAGATAGTAAAAAAATAGATCACCCCGCCAACCCACACTTTCATTTTCTCAATACATTATGGTGGAACGCCATCCAACTGACGGCTACTTGGTCCCTTTGCCGAGCAACGCCCCAAGATTGACGATAGCGACACCATCGACCTTTGTGTCGGATAGAACCTCATCGAACGCTTTGGCAACTTCGGCCATGGTCTCGTTATCAAACGAATTAAATAGAGGCTTGAGGGGAGGCAGAGCCGGACCAAGTTTGAGCCAGAATTGCTCTGGGTCTCTGATCTTCATTTCGCTGGTGATGGTCTGAATTTGAACGTTTTTAAAGCCAGCATTGGTAAAGTACTCTTCCATTGCGCCAGGCTGGGCAAGGCGAGCACCCGCACTGACTTCGTCATTCCCTTCGGAAAGAGATGGGATTACTTTTAACAGTGCCTGGCCGCTAACCTGGGCAAAAGGGTCATCTGATTGCGGAGCATCGGCTAGGACGACGGCCCTACCACCTGCTTTGAGTACCCGATAGAGTTCTTTGAAGCCTCTCGTGAGGTTGGGGAAGAACATGAGCCCAAATGCGGAAATGGCTGCGTCGAAGCTGTTATCTTGAAGGTTGAGGTTCTGACCGTCCATCACCGATGCAGTCACCTCAACGCCTGCAGCTAATGCGTTCTTCCTGATCAGCTCAACCATTGCCTCTGAAAAGTCGACGGCAGTTACAGTGGCACCGAGCTTCGCAGCTGAAATCGCCGTAGTACCGGTACCGGCGGCGACATCTAGGAACTTTTCACCAGGGCTTAAATTGACGGCGGACAGTAGCTGGTCGGTAAAGTTTCCGGTGATAGGTGCGATCAACTCGGCGTATCCTTCGGCGGCTGAATCCCAATCTGATGGATTCTGTGCTGGAACCAGGTGCATAGTGGTATCTCCTTGAAACGTTTATTTCCACCGGGCATTCTGCACAAGAATCACCGTTTTGTCAACACATTAACCCTGGTTAGCCTATATTTTCATTTTAAAGAATCAAGCTCTGAACCAGCAAGTTAGTTCAGCAATGTCAATTGACAGGTTTATATAATTCGAAATATGCTAAAATGCGCGAAAGTAAGTACCAAAGGTCTAAAAAAAGTGTGTATTCTTGTGAGGAAAGAACAGAAACGTTCAAAGAGCGTTATCGGTGACCGCTCTTCACACTCTCTACATGTTCACCGGCAAAATAAGCGGCAAGCGCACCGTCACCAACGCAGGTTGCAATTTGACGCAGGCACGTATCCCTGCAGTCTCCTGCAGCATAGATGCCGTTGACAGAGGTTGCCAAACACTCATCAGTAACGATCAGTCCGTTTGTGGTCTTAGCAACATCTAAAAATTTTGTGTTTGGTATATGACCGATGTAGATGAAGATACCCGCTACGTTTATTTCGTTTTTCTTTTCCGGGTCATTTAC
The DNA here is from genome assembly GCA_964347455.1 of uncultured Spirochaetota bacterium. Lineage (GTDB taxonomy): Bacteria > Spirochaetota > B62-G9 > B62-G9 > DRHN01 > JAGLSF01. Next base: position 20,217 of record CAYFYU010000053.1, read on the forward strand.
ATCTTTGATAACAACTCTTTTAAATTGACCTTCTTCACTGATATGATCCACGACGTGGTCCCAGATAAATTCGATCTTCGGATTCGCGAATGCCTGATCCTGTAGTATTTTTTCTGCTCTGAGCTTATCTCTCCTGTGTACAATAGTGACCTTCTTCACTATCTGTGTGAGGTATATCGATTCCTTGACCGCAGCATCTCCACCTCCAATTACCACTACCTCCTTTTCCTTGAAGAAGGGGCCGTCGCATACTGCACAAAAAGACACACCTCTCCCGATAAATTCATCTTCTCCCGGAACCCCAAGTTTCTTCGGTGTAGAACCAGTTGCAACGATCACTGATATGGTCTCATACTCATTTTCATCGGTGACCACCGTATGGGAACTGGCGCTTGATTTTACCTTCTTCGCCTCTTCATAGACGATTTCAACACCAAATTTTTCTGCATGTTTCTCGAACTTGTCCATGAGCTCGGGACCACTGATAAAGGAGAATCCAGGATAATTTTCGACCGCTTCGGTCAGTATTATCTGACCGCCGATTCCCATTTTTTCGAGCAACATTGTTTTCATTCCAGCTCGTGTTGCATATATCGCAGCGGTTAGTCCTGCTGCACCTCCCCCGAGTATGATCACATCGTGCATATTCGGCTCCTCGATATAAGATTATTCTGGGCGACTCTTAAGATAATTCTAAGAACGTGCACTACCTCTCACGTATGGAGATTATAACATGTGGTATACAGCCAACAAAGGGATATATCATACTATATCGTCAGCCATGCAGGTGGTCCATCGAGCCTTCCACCCTTTGCCGAGGATGGAATCAGCATGGATTCGTTTGAGATCATCGAGTGAACTTACCATATACCATTCTGGGAGGAAACTATAATATTCACAGGTATTCTTTATCAAATCAATCACCCGGTCCCTCTCCTCTCCATTTACAAAATCAATGAGGCTCATCAGATTCGACTTATCCAAACGGTGGTACTCTTCCCTACCCATGCCAACGAGGTAAAACTTTCCGTTCACTAAAGGCCCAATGATGATCTGCTTTCCGTTTCTTAACTCCTGAAGGGCTTCTTCAATATATCTCACTGGAATGTTCGGTATTCCATAGGCTGTGACGATTACGTTATCATAGCCTTTTCTGAATGCATGATCAAAAATCTCGTTGATCCTTTCAGATTCGGTTGCACCCTTTTGCTGAAATATTGAAAATCCTGCAGCAGCATAAGGCCTATAGGGTTCGGTCTTTGTTTCAGGTGAAAGAGCGAGTCCAACGTCAACGGTTTTTCGTGCCTCACGCATGTTTGTGATGAGGAGGAGAGAATCTCTTATTATATTCGCACACAGGGTGCAGTTTCGTTTCTTTTTTATCGCCTGGGAAACTTGTTGGTGCCAGCACACTTTACCGTGCTCTTTTAAAAATCCAACTACAATTTCATGGTTCATAGCTCGCTCCAATGCTCTGGAGACTACCTGTACCGAGAACAATAGAGTATAGATAAAACATTCAATTGTCCAAAGCAAGGAATTTTTTCATATTTTTATACGAAAGTGTATAATGCTGAAACAAGAGATCGTACCTTATAGATTGGATGGTTAGATGAGGGTGAGCGAGGTGGACTACTCGCGAATAATTGCGATCGGGGATCTCCACGGACACTACGAGCCCCTTACGAGGCTCCTCCCCAAGCTCGGATTTGAGGAAAGAGACCTGCTCGTATTTATCGGTGATTACATCGATAGGGGTTTGGAGGCAAAGGTGTTGATTCAAAGCCTCATTGAGCTCCGTATCCACCACAGAAACGTCGTCTTTCTCAAGGGTAATCATGAGGACATGATGCTTGGTTCCATGGGTTATCCTGCTGCTGTCAATGATCTGAATACATGGCTCTACAACGGTGGGGCGACCACTCTATACAGCTACGGTATGGAAATGGATTGCATTACAAGCCTCCTCTCCTTATGGGATGACAACAAACGCTATGCAGCTATAATGGATGTGATTCCAGAGGCACATATAGAATTTTTACTGGGATTGGAGCTCTGGCTGGAAACTGAACAATTTTTTTTCTGCCACGCCGGAGTCAATCCGAGCAGCACGATCGAAGAGGGAAAGAAGAATCATTTTGATCTACTCTGGATGCGGGAGCACTTTTCTGCGGAAGAATACAGGTGGGAAAAAACGCTCGTATGTGGGCATACCCCTCTGCAGGAGGTTCTTATTACCCCCAAGCTGATCTGTGTTGATACTGGACTGCACTACTACGGAAAGCTTACGGCGGTTGAGGTAGGCTCCAGAATGATCTATCAGGTCAATATGTAAGCTCTAGTCCGAATTCAATAGTCGAAGGCGAAGGTGCTGTCAAGGAATGATCCTGCTCCTATCCCTCGGAAAAATAGATGCTTCACGGACATTTAAAAGCCCCAGAAGCTGAGCGGTAATTCTTTCGAGGCCGATTGCAAGGCCACCATGGGGGGGCATGCCGTAGGCAAATGTATCGATATAATAATCAAATTCATGGTGCTGTAGATTTCGCTGTTCAAAGGCATCTATGAGCATCTGGTAATCATGGATCCGCTGTCCGCCGGTTGTTATTTCAAGTCCTCTGAAGAGGAGGTCGAAACTCCGGGTAAAATCAGGGTTGCTCTGTATGGGCATTGTATAAACGGGGCGTTTAGACCGTGGATATTCGATCAGGAAGACAAGCTCGGTATCGTGGTTTTTATTTGTCCAGTCGCATATAAGCTTTTCGCCTTCGGGGTCAAGGTCATAACCCTTTAAATTTTTATTGTACTCCTCTTTTAAAATCTCACATGCCTTCTTTACCGGCAACCGTGGGATATGATCGGGTACGGGTAAACTCTGCCCATAGGTTTCGAGAATTTGCCCCTGTTCCGCATTCAATCTTTTAAAGAGGTAATTGATAAATCCCTCCTCCACATCCATCACATCATTCTCATCTTCGATAAATCCCATTTCGTAGTCAAGACTGACGTATTCATTGAGGTGTCTGGATGTATTGTGCTCCTCTGCGCGGTAGACATGACCTATCTCGAATACCCTTTCATACCCTGAACCAACCAGCATTTGCTTGTAGAACTGAGGGGACTGTGCAAGGTAGGCGAGCTTGTCGAAGTAATCGACTGTGAAAAGCTGTGTCCCACCCTCAGTTCCAGTAGCGATGATTTTCGGCGTCGTCACCTCGGTGAAACCCTCATTGTTGAGATAGGTTCTGAAAGCATCGATAATTTCAGCCTGAAGCTTGAAGATGAGGTTTCTTTTCGGATTTCTCAATGAAAGCACCCTGTTGTTCAGGAGGGTTTCCAGTTCGAGTTTCTGAAAGTCGGCTTTGTCATTGACGAAGATCGGCAGGTTTTTTACAGGAGAAGAGATGACCTCCAGTTCTTCAAGGCTGAGTTCAATTCCGCCCTCCGCCCTCTTATCCTCAATAATCGTACCTGAGGCATAGATGACATTCTCATTTCGAATGTCATGTTCTTTGACTTTTTGCGCCTTACTGATAATCTGCACAATGCCTGTCCGGTCGCGGAGGAGTATAAAAATGATTTTACCCTGTTTTCGTACGCTGTGGATCCATCCTCCAATGGTCACGTGATTACCGATTTGAGAGTGCAGATCCTGAATTAGAACACGTTGTCTCATAATCCACGTCCTGAATACCTTCGCAATGTAAAAGGATAAGCAGT
>CAYFYU010000053.1:23946-24865 GCA_964347455.1 uncultured Spirochaetota bacterium
CAAATATGATATTGTCCTTATTCTTGGAAACTACGGATCTGGTAAATCACAGGTGGCCAGAGAATACTTTCACGAAAGAAAGAGAATCAATCGTCATGAAATACGCCATCATTTAAAGGGGATGACCGAGCATGGTGCGGACTGGAATGCCGATGACTGGGATGAGGAACTGGAGGGGCTGATAAAGCATATAGAGTATGACATAATCGTACACTTCCTCCAAAGAAACAAGAAAATCATTATCGACAATACGAGTCTAACCGCAAGGAGTAGGAAACGGTACATCGATTACGCGAGTAAGTTTCATAAAAGTATAGCATGTATCTTCCTGAACAGGGGCACCTCTGTGCTTCTCGAGCAGAACAGATCCAGGGAGTTTCCTGTTCCAGAGCATCTTATTGTAAAACTTTATGCTAAAACCGAAATTCCCACCGTTGCTGAGGGATTCGCCCAGGTCCTTATCATGTGACATCCAGGTCTAAGGTTTGAAGGTTTTTTTGTTTTTACCCTTCCAGTATATGTAGGGAATGAGCCCGATAGCATTATAGGTAACAGATCGTGGAACTACATTTCCGTACCACTTTCTAAAACCGTATAACTCTGCCGGAATAGCAATATTGATTAGTGGAAGTTCCTGGGCGATGATATTCTGGTATTCCTCGTAGTAATTACCTGCATCTTCGAAATTCCAAGTTGTACGACCGAGTGCAAATAGCACGTCTATTCTCTTTTCCCATCCTGTTGAAGGGGTTTTTTGATATGGATTCCAGAGATGAAATGCACCCTTGGACTCCCATATCCATGAAGCATCGTTTGGGTCGATGCTCCCTTCGATACCGAGTATAACTGCATCCCAATCGAATGTATCGATTAATTTTGTAACAATAAGATCATATTTTATTGGTTTAAACTCCACATT
>CAYFYU010000054.1:0-8126 GCA_964347455.1 uncultured Spirochaetota bacterium
CTTAATATGGCTTCTTCAAGTAACTTTCACTAATAGTCCTGCCAGAACACCCCTTGACAAAAATCGGAATAATGAGAAGATGGTACATAATAGCAACAAAGTAGTTATCTCCATTGATTCGTTCTTTGTTATCATTTACTTCTCACATGTTGACCTTGTAGGTAGATAATTATTAAAGGCACCCCCTTCGGCATGGGTTGTGAAGGGGCTTGATGGTACCCAACATAGGGGATACCATCTTCCCAAAAGATCTGTTTTATAGATCTTAAAACGGGATCCTCTTGGGGAGGTCCCAAAACCCTGTCGACCAAAGGAGGTGCAGAATGAAATTTTACTGCGGAATCGATCTTGGTGCAAGAAAAACTCACGTGTGTATTATCGACGAGGAAGACCACAAATTGCTGGACAAAAAGATGGACAACAATTTGGGTGTCATTGAATGTGTGCTTCGTCCGTATAAGAGTTCTCTCGAGGTCGTGGCGGAGTCGACCATCAACTGGGAATGGCTCGTATATGGTCTTCAAAATAATGGTTACGAGGTGAAGCTGGCCCACACACTGGGTTTGAAAGCAATTTCCTGGTCAAAGAAGAAAACCGATACCTGGGATGCATTCACGTTAGCGAAACTGCTGCGGGGGCGGCTTATTCCCGAGGCGTACATCTATCCCTATAAGCTTCGTCCAGTGAGAGACCTGGTACGAGAGCGCATCCGTTTGGTCACGAAAAGAGCCACGGAGTACGGGGCCATAAACCGCATGCTTCTCAAGTACAACATCCAGGGCCTTGACCGCAATTCGGTGAAGCACTTGAACGAGAAGGACATGCATGAGCTCTACCACCATCCTCTACGAGGTAGGAGACATAGGCCGTTTTGCTCACACCCGGGGATTCTGTTCGTACTGTCGTGTGGTGCCCGGCATACACCAATCCTCAGCTAAAGCATATCGCAGCCCCAACAGTAAACAGGGAAACCGATATCTGAAATGGTCATTCTCCCAGGCAGCGATCATGGCTATTCGGTTCTATCCTCAGATAAGGTGGATGATGATTAAGGTGGTACCTATGTGTGTACCCGTTTACTGCAACATTTTCTTTATTCTTGACAGAATGGTCTATGACACGTAAAATGACGTATTTCAGAAGAGTACATTTTTTCTTGCTGAGTGAAGTGAGACTCAAACTCTTGCACACACTGGTTATAACCAATAGACTTCTTTATTTCATATTATCAAAAGTAGAAGGAGGCAGAGTAGATGGCGAAGGATATGGAAAAGCTGTTTCAGGAACGCCTGGACCGTTATACGAAGGCCAATCACAATGAGAAGCCAGACAAGGTGCCCTTCAGACCATTTGCCGCTGAATGTATGGGAGCCTTTTACGGGCTCAATGCTCAGCAAGTAACCCACGATGTGGACCAGGGCCTGGATGCGATTATCAAGGCATGTAAGGAGTTCGATATCGATGCAACCGTTTCAAATATGGTATATATATGGACTGGATACACGGAATCCTACGGCACCAGATATCTTGGCATACCAGGCATCGATCTCGATGTGTATGAAGCCTTCCAGTACCGTGAGCCTTCAACCGATGAGGAGGCCTGGATGCGACCCGACGAGTACGACCGCTTCATCGAGGATCCAGTGGAGTTCACTATGAATGTGTGGGCTCCTCGTATATCGAAATATTTTCTACCTCCTGGCGAGGAAAACACGATGAAGAACAATCTCGCCTGGCTTAAAGCCGGAATTGGCTGGATGTATTATGGCACGAAGGTATGGGCTCAAATTAAGAGGATGCGCGAGGAGGCAGGGACCGTTTCTTGCCTTAAAGGAGCACTGAAAGCGCCCTTCGACATTCTTGCGGATAAGTATCGAGGCTTTCGCGGTATTGCATATGATATTCGCCGACGACCGGATAAGGTGCTCAAGGCAACAGAGGCTGTTGCACCTCACATGTACAACAATGCAGTCTTTGATGCCGATCCGGAAAAGAAAGTTCCCATCGGCCACTGGATGCATCGCGGTGCCACAGGTTTCTTCTCCGAGGAGGTATTCAAGAAGTTCTACTGGCCCACACTCCGTGAAGTTACTGAAGAGATATGGAAGGCAGGATATCAGATCATTTACTATGCAGAGGGGAAGTGGTTGCGTAACTTGAAGTACTTCCTTGAACTTCCCGAAGGGAGCATCATCTTCCACTGCGACAAGGACGACATATTCGAGGTGCACAGAGTACTTGGCAAGAAGTTCGCCATTTCAGGCGGTGTGCCCAATGACATGCTCGCATTCGGAACACCCGAGGAAGTACGCAAACGGGTGAAGGAGGTCATTGAGAAGGTGGGCCGAGACGGCGGCTTCATTCTCGATGCCGAAGCCATCATGCAGCAGGACACGAAGCGTGAAAATTTCAAGGCAATATCCGATGCTTGTGCTGAATACGGTGTATATTGAGAACATCGATAGGATAAAGGAGAAATAAGATGTCAGAGTTCAAGAAGGTTCCACCATCAATATTTCCCTGGGATGAAAAGAAGAGGGAGTATAAGGAGATAAAGGGTGATGAAGAAATCGTGAAGAAACTGTGGGAAGAGTTCGACATGTTCGCGTATCTTTTACTCTGGTTTTTAGTGACTGCAATGTAGGGAGGATAAGATGTCAGAATTGAAGGATATGCTAGGAAATCTCGAGGAACAAAAGGTATACGATGCAGTAAAGGGGAAGCTCGGTTCGGGAGAATCGGCAAAAGATATATTGAAAGAATGCCAGGGAGGCATGAAGATCATTGGAGACCGTTACAACACCGAGGAATACTTCGTCGCCGATCTGATGTACGCCGGTGAGATTATGAGAAACGTTATGAAGATACTCGAACCCCACATGAAGGGGGCCGAAGGTCTGGAAACGGTAGGCACTGTCGTTATCGGAACGGTGAAAGGTGACGTACATGACCTGGGTAAGGACGTAGTAATCGTCACCCTACAGGGCAATGGATTCAAAGTCATTGATCTGGGTGTCGATGTCGCGGGTGAGAAGTTCGTTGAAGCGATAAAGAAAAACAATCCCGATGTTGTGGGTATGAGTGTATTCCTGACCGCATGTTTTCCGGCGGTTGAAAAAATCGTTAAAGCTTTGAAGGATGCCGGATTGCGCGATAAGGTGAAGCTCATGGTCGGTGGCGCGCCGGTCACCGACATGGTTGCTAAGGAAACAGGATGCGACTACTATGGGAAAGACGCTGCAGCAGCAGTTAACTATGCGCTCGGTGTTATCAAATCCTGAGACCATGCTCTATTACTGCCGGCATATTGCAAAACACAATACGATCTGTGTTCACGATTCCTAGGCTAGCCGAGAATATATTTCAGTATTGAGGCATAAATCACACAAGCACCGCATCATTCTGCACGGAAACTTCTATGGAGAAGACTCTTTTTACCATATCTCCATTCAAAATACTACACAGCTCACTGACGTGTTAAGAAAGAGGAGTCACTCAATCTATGTTACCCTCTTCATCGCAGTAGCAGCATCGCTCTGAAACTTATGCCATTCTTCGAGAAAGTCTTTGAGGGTATCGATAGAGCGGAGATTCTCAAGTTTTCCCCGAAACATTCTATCATCATCGACCAATTGGGGAGGTATGGAGAATTGTCATCTATTGTTCCCTGATGCTGACATTAATTTTGTAGAACGATTGCGTCAAACCATTTACTGTTGTCGCTGTTCTCTTCATACCCTATTATTTGTACGTGCAGTTATAATTGGTTCCATGATGTGGGGTAGTTGATAGAGGTTCGTTGATTGTCAGTTTTATTTGCAAAATGGAGTAAAGTGTAATTACAAGAATGATAGAATATAAAGAGTAACAGTGAAAACACCCTCGCGGTGGTATGGAGTAGCGGCGATAGATGTAAAATATATGGGTGAGCCCCTTACTTCTTATTTAAATGAAGGCATGAATGTAATTACCTTTTGATATTCCTGAAATGGGAATTCCAATGCGGCAGAACGTCTTTGAGAGGATAAAGGGTTATCTAAAAGAAAATTCAATACCATTCAAAGAGATACACCATGAGCCGACAAGGACTTCGGCTGAATCAGCAAAGGCGCGGGGAGAGGACATTTCTATTGGCGGAAAGGCGATTCTTTTAAAGATCAGCGATTCCTTTCATCTGTTTGTTTTAAGTGCCTCCCGAAAGTTGGATTCCTCGAAAGTGAAGCGCTACTTCAAGGTGAAGCGGCTTCGATTTGCAACTCCAGAGGAGCTTTTAAAGCTTACCGGACTTGTCCCTGGATCCGTGCCTCCCTTTGGGAAGCCGATCATTGGTCTCGATCTCTACGTTGATGAATCGATCGTAGAGAATGATCGAATAGCATTCAATGCAGGAACCCTGACCGATTCAATCGTCATGGATGTCGAAGATTACCTGAAGACGGCGACACCAATCGTATTTGATTTTTCAAGCTGATCCCGACCCAGGGTAGACTCGCAGAAGGGGGTGTGATGTTCGACGATGCAAATGGGCCCATTGAGCACTTTTCATGGGGCAGGTATGTCATATGCGGAGAGGAACATGGAAGGACCCATGGTGTCAAAGTCGGAAAGGGTAAGGATATACGGCTTCTCGGAAAAAAGGTTTCGAAGTGGAAAGAGAGAAAGGGACATCTCCTGAGCCCATCTATGATAACGGGAGTATTTGATCAGGGCATAGAGGTTCTTATCATCGGTACAGGGGTCAACGGGTTTGTCGCGTGTACAAATGAAGTGGAGGAATCGATCCGTCACAGAGGTATCAAAGAGGTTGTTCTGGAGAAAACGCCTGAAGCATGCCGTCTGTACAACAAACTGTACAGAGACAAAAAGAAGGTGGCTCTTCTGGCTCATGGCACCTGTTGATAAAAGCATCACCACAGCTGTGAAAGCCGGGTGTTCCATTAAGAAGAACGTGAAATGGGAAACATAAGACTCAGCATTGATGGCTGGTGTAATATGATGAGTGAGCTTGAGATTTGCCGTGATGCTCTGGAAAAAAATGAGAACAGAAGGGAATCGAGAAGTTGACAGCGAAGAACCATGAAAGAGAGCGAGAGAGCGATACAATTTGGACGGATCTATACCGCATAAAGTCCTATGAAGTCGATGTGGGGGGTAGGCTGTCCTTGCCCACGCTGTGCAATCTATTACAGGAAACCGCTGGAAATCATGCACATCACATGCAGCTGGGATTTGTTCACCTGGCTGAGAAAAATCAGTTCTGGGTTCTCTCCCGGCTTTTCATAAAATTGTATCGTCAGCCTTTATGGCGGGAGGAGATAATTATACACACCTGGCCCCTTGGTTGTAAAAAATTATTTGCAATGCGTGATTTTGAAATTACCGATGAGAAAGGAGAGAATATCGGTGCTGCAAGCAGTGCCTGGCTCGTTCTGAATAAAAAAAATAAAAGGCCAGTAAGAGTTGAAGCTCTATTCAGAGACAAGGTAGTATTACCTCACAGGCATGCTTTAGGGGTGACCCTTGAAAAAATTTCCGCCCTACAGAATCCAAAGAGACAGCCCGCTTTTAAGGTTCGATATAGTGAACTCGATATTGTAGGCCATGTGAATTTTGCACAATATGTGAAATGGATACTGGACAGCTACAAGGAGGAATTCATTTGGAAAAATAGTGTAGCGTCCTTTGAAATAAATTTTACAGCGGAAGCATCACATGACGAAGCTCTATCGATCTTGACCGAGAAGTTGGAAGGTGAAGAGCCCACCTTTCACCACAGCATCGAACGTATAAGTGATAACAAAGAGGTGTGTCGAGCCCGGGTTTGCTGGTATCCTGAAAAGCATGGCGTCCTGGGAACCGCTCAACCAAGCCACTTGAGAGCATGAACAAACCTCGCAGTAAGGGGTTTTACTATGTTTAAGGACAGAGCAGACGCTGGTAAAAAGCTTGCCAAGGCTCTGGATAAGTATAGAGACAGGGGAGCCTACGTGCTTGCTATACCCAAAGGTGGTATAGAGATCGGTAGTCATATTGCACAGCGGCTCAAAGCCCATCTTTCGATCGTTGTATCCCGAAAGCTACCCTATCCCGACATGCCTGAGGCAGGATTCGGGGCAGTTGCCGAGGATGGAAGTGTCTATTTAATTCGGGGTGCTGCTCTATGGATTTCAAAGGAGGTAGTTGAAAGAATTGTTCAGGAGCAGAGGGAGGAGATAAAGAGGCGGATAAGGCTGCTGCGTTTGGATGAGCCCCTTCCAAACATAGAGAGCAAGACCGTCATACTTGTGGATGATGGAATAGCCATGGGTTCCACGATGCGAGCAACGATTATGCTCTGCAAGAAGAGGAATGCTAAAAAGATAGTCGTTGCAGTTCCTGTCGCAGGAGACTCTGTGGCCAGAGAAATTGAGGCGATGGTTGATGAAGTGATCGTTCTTGAAAAACCATGGAACTTCAGAGCTGTTGCGCAGGTCTACCAAAATTGGTACGATGTTTCAGATGAGGAGGCAATAGAAATTTTACATTCTGCGAAAGGATAACCTGAAAGGAAATCTCAGGTGGGAAGAAAAATTCCTGAACCGGTTTCTGGAGGGCTCATGCTCTCGTACCGGTGTAATGCGCGCTGTCTTCACTGCATGTATGCCTGTTCTCCAGACTGGAATGGAGACTGGATTTCACTCAATGATCTGGAGGAGATTCTGACCCAGCTTGGAGGGAGGATTCACCCGAGTCCCCGGGGTGCAAAAGGGGTGAGTGTCAACCATGGACTGCACTTCACTGGCGGTGAACCCTTTCTCAATTTTGACCTTCTCTGCAGAGCGGTAGAGATCGCTTGGGAGCTCGGAATCCCGTCTACCTTTGTTGAAACTAATTGCTGCTGGTGTACCTCTGAGAAAGAAACACGGGATAGGCTTCTGCTCTTACAAAATAAGGGACTTAGGGGAATTCTCGTTTCTGTCAATCCCTTTTATCTCGAGTATGTTCCATTTGAAAAAACGCAGAGGGCAGTGAGGGCCGGCAGAGCGGTATTCGGGAATAACCTGATGGTCTACCAAACTGAGTATTACCGGCGATTTACAAAATGGGGAGTACAGGGAAGAATGGCATTCAATGATTATCTCAGAATCGAAAAAGAGACACAGCTTTTACAGAACGTCGAATTTTTCGTGATGGGCAGGGCAGCTTATGGTATCGAGAAGGCTTTTGGAAACGGGTTCCCGAGATACCCGCCAACTGCTTTTTTCAGAGTTCCCTGCATGCCGCCGTTTCTGCGAAGCTGGCATAATCATTTTGACAATTACAACAATTACATTCCCGGATATTGCGGTGGTATCTCTTTCGGTGATTCCCGACACCTCGACGAATTACTAATGGACGGAATCGATCAAACTCGGGTGCCGGTATTAAATTTTCTCATAGACGGTGATTTTAAAGGCCTCTTTGAATTTTCACTTTCCCACGGTTATAGAGAGGAGCACAGGGGGTATTTCTCAAAATGCCACCTCTGTTTGGATATACGAAAGCATCTCTCTAATAATGGCAATTTTGAGGAGCTCAGGCCTGAAGAATTCTATCATCAGCTTGAGTGAAGGGCATTCGGCTGCATCCTTGAGTAACTTTTACGAAAGCAATATTGATAATCATGGTAAAAATATCTAAATTTAGGTTTTCGATTAATAGGTAAGTAGGATCCACTGATGTGTAAGCGGTAAAAACAGCTTATCAGGCAAACGGAAGCAGGTATGGGAAAAGAGAAGATAAAGAGTTCAGAGAGTAAAGGGCCATGGGAGCCTACTGTTCCGACCGATTTTATACGTGCAATCATAGAGGAAGACCTGCGAACAAACAAGCACGAAGGCCGCGTCGCAACACGGTTTCCCCCAGAACCCAACGGTTACCTCCACATCGGGCATGCCAAATCAATATGCCTTAATTTCGGTATTGCCCGCCAGTACAGGGGTGTTTGCCACCTGAGGTTTGATGATACAAATCCAACAAAGGAAGAGGTCGAGTATACAGAATCGATCAAGGAGGACGTCCGATGGCTCGGATTCGATTGGGGTGAGCATGAGTATTACGCTTCAGATTACTTTGAACAGCTCTACGGGTACGCCTTACAGCTAATT
>CAYFYU010000054.1:8160-11138 GCA_964347455.1 uncultured Spirochaetota bacterium
ATCTGGATCTCTTCGTACGAATGCGGAGTGGGAAATTCAAAGACGGCTCACGGGTTCTTCGGGCAAAGATCGACATGGCATCTCCAAATGTCAACTTGCGGGACCCAACCATTTACCGAATACGTCGTGTTTCCCATCACCGGACCGGAGATACATGGAGTATTTATCCGATGTATGATTTTGCGCACTGCCTTTCTGATTCTATAGAGCGGATTACCCACTCGATCTGCACACTGGAGTTTGAAAACAACCGTCCTCTTTACGACTGGTTTCTCGATGAGCTGAGAGTGGCATGCCATCCGCAGCAGATAGAGTTTGCAAGACTGAACCTTACCTACACCGTGATGAGCAAGAGAAGACTCCTTGAGCTCGTTGAAGGAGGCCATGTCAAAGGATGGGATGATCCCCGTATGCCGACCCTCTCGGGTTTACGAAGACGGGGATATACTGCTGAGGCAATACGAAACTTCTGCGATCGAATTGGTGTCGCGAAACGGGACAGCGTTGTCGACATTGCGCTTCTCGAACATTACATCCGTGAAGATCTGAACCGAAGGGCTCCCCGCGTGATGGCGGTACTCCGCCCCCTCAGGCTCATAATTGATAATTATCCAGAGGAAATGGTTGAGGAGCTCGACGCCGAGAATAATCCTGAGGATCCCGGAATGGGCACAAGAAAGATTTATTTTACACGCGAGCTATTTATAGAACAGGATGATTTTCGTGAGGATCCTCCGAAGAAATGGTTTCGATTGGCACCCGGTATGGAGGTTCGTCTGAAACATGGTTACTATATTCGATGTACCGATGTGATCAAAGATGAAAGTGGTTCTGTAACCGCGATCCACTGCACATACGATCCCGGTACACGGGGTGGCTGGTCTGCGGATGGTCGTAAGGTCAAGGGGACACTGCACTGGGTCTCCGCCTCTCATGCGATTCCCGCAGAGGTTCGCTTGTACGATTATCTGTTCACGAAGGAAAATCCAGGCGATGTGGAGGAGGGTGAGGATTTCAAATCCAGCATCAATTTAAGATCCCTCGAAACACTGGATTCATGTTTGGTAGAATCAAGCCTGGCAGAGACAAAACCGGACAATAGGTATCAGTTCCTGCGTCAGGGATATTTTTGTGTGGACCCTGATACCACAGAGCAGAGGCTGGTTTTCAACCGTACCGTAACGCTTCGTGACACCTGGGCCAAAATCGAAAAAGCACAGCAGGAGAGACTCTAGGTGACGCAAAAGGAAAAGGTACTCGCCCGTATGTCGGGGAGGGAGGCCCCTGGACCCGTTTTTTTACCCGATCTTACCCTCTGGTATGAGTGGCATTCATCGAGAGAAAGTCTTCCAGAACCATGGAAAAAAATGTCCCTTTCTCAAGTCGCCGATGAGCTAGGTGTTCCTGCCTGGATAAGCGTTAAGCCTTGGAAAATTGAGCTGCCAGGAATTGAGGAAAATCGGAGTGATGATGAAACAGAGCGTATTCACAGGTATAAGACAAAAGAGGGTGTTCTCACCTCTCGGTGGACACTCGGGCCTGACAATGACTGGTGGCAGACGGAATATCCTGTGAAAGACAGTTTCGACCTCAAATCTGCCATGGAGCTGGTACATAAAAGGGCCTACCGTATTGATACATCTCGACTTGCGGAGCTCGAAGAGGATACGGAGGAATCGAGCATTGTAGCGGTTGAAATTCCACAACTGCCATACTCCGATCTGTTGCACAATTTCATTGGTTGGAGTGAAGGGCTATTGCTGCTGAAAACTGAAAAATCCATGATCGATGATATGCTGGATGTTCTAGAGAAAAAGCTCCGATTATTTCTAAATGAAATCCTGGAGATTTCATCACCGATTCTCCTTTTACCCGATAATCTGGACAGCAATTTTATCTATCCTGCCATATTTGAGGAGTACTGCGAAAAGAGCTATAAAGAGACCGCCAGGATGGCTCATGACCGCGGTAAGAGGGTGGTTGTTCATGTGGGGGGTGCTATCCGTTCCCTGCTCGGTCTCATCGGTAAAACAGGAGTAGACGTACTCGAGGGCATATCGGGACCTCCTCAGAGTGACGCTTCCCTGGATGATGCACGTGATTCTGCCGGCAGCGGGATAACACTTTGGGGGGGCGTACCACAGGACTACCTGCACAATGCCTATGACCGGAAATCCTTCGACGATGCTGTACGCACAGCAATAAGGACGGCTTCTTCAGACCCCCGGGTTATTGTTGGTATTGCTGACCGTGTACCGGTTAATGCTGATCTAAATAGGATTCGAGCGGTTGGGAAGTTAACGGGCATACGATAAAGGGGATCCCTCCTATATATCAGTTCATATCTCAGAAGGAACGCACAAATGGTGCAAGAAGAACATTACAAAAATACTCATGTGAAAAGGAGTTACAGAAGAATGAAAAAACAGATTGGGTTCTTTGACGCGTTTGCTGAGACGATGGAACGACTCGGTAAGTCCGGCTGCCTGTTGATTGCCGGGAAGGATGGAAATCCGATGACCATCGGGTGGGGTACAATCGGGATCGTCTGGGCAAAGCCTGTGTTTACCGTTCTGGTTCGCCCCTCCCGGTTTACCCATGGGCTCATTGAGAAGAGCAGTGCATTTTCTGTCAATGTTCTAACGAAAGAGTACGATAGGGAGATAGCGATTTGCGGCTCCCATTCGGGCAGAGATATGGACAAGATTGAGAGATGCGGGCTTACACTGGAGGCGGGAAAACACATCGAGATTCCTCATATTGTTGAGGCAATTCTCTACTACGAATGTAAGATTATTCACAAAAACGAAGTCGTGAGCGAGGCACTGGATAGAGCGTTACTCACTGGGTACTACCCAAAGGATGATTTTCACACGATCTATTACGGAGAAATTCACGGCGTTTACGGAGAGCAGCTATGAAAAAAGATTATACTACGTATACTCTGAATAGAAAAGATGAGAGCGGTGTATACCCGG
>CAYFYU010000054.1:11148-15174 GCA_964347455.1 uncultured Spirochaetota bacterium
CTTCTGACAGAAAAAAGAGAACTTGTTAAACCGAAGGTAGGGTTACTGGGATTTGGATGGTTTGAATGGTGGAGGATGTATCCCGAGCAGAAAAAGAAGACTCTCGACTCGCTAAAGAGGATTGAGAACCAGCTTAGAGCCTGTGAAGAGTTCGAGCTGGTGTATCCGGGGATGGTGGATACCATGGATAAAGCCGATGCCGCGGGCCGTATGTTTCGGGATCAGCAGATAGATCTGCTAGTTATCGCGGAGGTGGTCTTTATTCCGGATTACTTTGTCGTTCATGCCAAACGGTATGTGGATGATGTCCATACAGTTGTGTATGCGTCACAGCGTACGAGCACTATACCCAAGGATCTCAACTACCGTGATCTCATGGGGGACAGCAGCATTATTGGCTCAGTACAGATAACAGGGGCTTTCGCAAAAATGGGATGGCCCTGCGAGGTGGTGGTTTGCCCCATTGGCGATTCGCGTTTGACCAGGCGTATCGCCCGCCGGTGTAGAGTCTTGCATACAATAAAGTGGCTCAAGCACACCAAGCTTGGTGTGTACGCTCATCCGGTCAGAGGCATGTTTGACATTGAATACGACAAGACTAAGTTACAGGCGGTGATCGGACCGGAATCAATTTATATTGAGGAGAGAAATCTTTCAGCTACACTCAAAGGGGTAAAAGATAAAACCATACACGAGCTGATGGTCCAGTCCCGTAAGCGGTTTCGTATTGATCCTGAGCTCAAAGATTCAGACCTGCGTGACGCCTGCAGGCTGGCGATCGCTCTTGAAACGATAATTATGGAATATAAGCTGGACGCTCTTTCACTGTTAGGGCAATATACACTGGAGCTTCAGGCAAATGACAACGGTGGTTTCGCGAGCTCGCTGATGCTGGAAAAGGACCATCTCGTGATCTGTGAAGGGGACAATTCAACAATTTCCATGATGCTTCTGCTCAAGCACCTCACTGGCAATCCTGTCTACTGGGGTGAATTTTCAGCCTATGATGTGGACAAAAACGCCTTTCTTTTCAACCACCATGGAGATGGTGATCTGAGACTGGCACGATCTCAGGATGAAATATATCTAACCTACTGCGCAGAAGACTGGGGTGCTGACGCACTGGCATTCGAATTTTTACTAAAACCTGGTACGTACACACTCGCATCATTCATAGATGATACGGAGGGCTTCAAGTTTCTGATTGTGCGGGGGGAAGCACTGGATATTCCTCCATACAGGATCCAGACTCCCCAGGCATTGATCCAGATAAAGCACCAGATAAACGATTTCTTTGAGACTATTATGAGCAGCGGTTTCAGGCACCATGCAGCTCTTTGCCCGGGCGATCATGTGGAAGATCTCAGCCTCATGGCTGACTTAATGGGTGCGCGGAAGTTGATCCTGGAGTGAATATTTCAGATTCATTTCGGCTACTTTTTTGAATATGAGAGGTTGAAGGAGGGAAGCCGATGATGAGATACACGTTCTGGCTTTTGGTCTTTTTATTCACCGTTGTTTATGGTTGTGCTCCGGTACAGAGGGTTATGGTTAAGAAGAGCGGGGCTCCTGAAGAAGCAATTGTTTTGGATGACACCGGTAAGCCAGCCTATAGAGAAATTCAAAGCTCATACGATTTACGCTCGATACTGCAGCCGGTCATTCAGTACAATAATCTTGTTTTAAGCTTCGACTACTACAATCAATTTGCGTGGGATAAAGACAGTATTTTTCCGGGTTATCTCCACAGGATATTCGCTGCGGAGAATAGTCCTTATACTGAGGGGGATGGCACCCGGCTCGTTGCAGGGATGGAGGGGTACGATCCGGAGTTGATCATTCAAAGAGCGCTTGTTAAGCTGAATCCTGATGGTACGCACTGGTGGCAGGTAAGGCAGAGCCTCTACGATGAATCAATCATGTACGAGGTTCTCGTCTCAGATCTCGGAACACCGATGAAAATCCGGTACGTACATCCCGAATCAGGGAAGAAGCATGAAACAATCCCCTTTATTGCAGTTAAGGTGGAAAAGGGGTTGAGTGAAATGTCCCGGGAAGAACTTCGGAGTATACTCGAGCAGGAACGCAGGGAGAATTTCGACAAGGAGTGGAGCTATGCGTTCAATGATCCCGAAATTATCGGAGAAGAGATGGTTGAGATACCTGCTGGCAGATTTCAGGCGGTTCATGTTTCAGATACTTTTGCTGAGGAGATGGAGACCAGTGTTGATTACTGGATCTCTCCGGATGTTCCCGGAATGATACTTAAGATTCTCTACAGCAGTCCCGCTAGCGAAGAGCGCTACGTGATAGAGTTGCGAGAAATTACCAAGGATAACAGACCGTTGATCACGGAAAATGAGCTGGTCGAAAATGGTATGGGTGCGGGAGACCGGATCGCTTCAGAGGGCAGTCCGGGAATTCCCATTGAAATTTATATCGATAGAGCCCATCTAGGAAAGGTGGCTCCAGAGAGTACCAGCTATTACAAAGTTACGACACGCAGGAGAGCCGATATCACCATTTCAATTTACGATTTTGAGGGCGATGCAGAGCTCTTTTATTACGGGGCAGATCCTACCTATTACAACTGGAGATCGTCTAGCAGCGGCTCTACAATGGATGTTCAAGACTACTTCGTGGAACAGGGAACAGAGCTCTATTTTACCGTTGTCAATTATGCGGATAGATCTGCGGCAAGAGGGGAAAATTATACCATAATGATAACCGACGACGTTATTCTTTCGAGCACTGGAGTCATGATGAAAGGCCAGATCTATTCGGAAGCTAGTGAACTCTCTACAGGTAGGGTCTACGATGAAACCCTTGGATTCGATGGTCTCAATTACTATAGGACAACCATAAAAGAGGGGCCGAATCTCAGGATAACTGCAACTGGTCTTTCGGAAAATACCGATATGCTCTGGTTTGATACGGCAGGTGGTTCCTATTTTGGAGCGTATTCCCGTCGTGAAGGAGGAACCCGTCATGTTGAGGTTACCGGTTTGCTACCGGGTACGGTATGCTATTTTTATGTTGTCGGGGAGAGGCCGAAGATAGATCTTGAAAACAGATTTCGTCTCAATATAGAGGAATTCTCGGAATAGCAGTCCACCTGAAAAGATGCTTCTTTTTTTCATATCTACAATTTATTCTTTATAGTAGGAAATGGAGAGAGAGAGATTACAATGGAAGAATGTAGAAAAGTATTACAGCTCATATTTGAAACGCTGCTCTTTGCAGCTGAGAAACATAAAGATCAGAGACGCAAGGATTCAGATGCCTCGCCCTATATAAACCATCCCATAGCTGTCGCTTACTATCTTTGCATGCACTGCGATGTTCTGGATGCCGATGTTCTGATAGCTGCAATTCTCCACGACACATTGGAGGATACGAATACAACCCCTGAAGAGATAGAAGAGATGTTCGGTGAAGATGTATTGAGGCTTGTTGAGGAAGTCACCGATGACAAGAGCCTATCGAATGAGGTGAGGAGAAAAATTCAGGTTGATACGGTGAGCGATAAGTCTCCTGGAGCAAAACTGATACGGTTGGCTGATAAGATCAGCAATGTGACTGACCTGCTCCATGCACCGCCATCGGGATGGGACGCACAGAAAAAGGTCGATTACCTCGCCTGGACGGAGAAGGTAGTTGACAATGTCAGGGGCATCAACACCTGTTTGGAGAAATTATATGAAGAGAGGTTGATGAAGGCACGAGAAAAGTACCTTTCTTAATTAAAACATGACCTTTCGGAAATACATTAACTTGATATTTCTCTTCCTGTTTTTTATCATGAGCGGATGTGCATATCATCTCAGATACAGCGTCTCAACTATACGGAGTGAACCAGAATCCTTTGGAGTTGGTAGTAAAACATTTGCACTGCAGACTCAACAGGGCAGGAAATACCGGGATTTCGTCATTGAAGAGGAGGAGCGGAGCGATGTGGAGGAAGGTCCCTCAGCAGAAGAAGAAGATTCGGGGAAGATCGAGGAGGAGGTGGCGGCGCTGGTTTCC
>CAYFYU010000054.1:15184-24803 GCA_964347455.1 uncultured Spirochaetota bacterium
GTCATTGAAGAGGAGCTGCTTTACCTTATTGAACAGAGCCTGCTCCAGAGTGGCTGGCAAAGGACATCGATAGCTAACGCCGCATACATCTTCTCAGTCGATTTCCACCCGAAGAAGAGGCTGGTTTCGGGCGAGCTGCAATTCGGCACTTTTCCTGGAAAAAAGGGCGGTGTTCACATTGGCGGTGGGGTGAATTTCGGAGGCAGTAAATATTCCGAGGTATATATCTTGATCGTCGCAGACGCTTCTGAAAGTCATGGGGCCTATACATGGTCTGCTGAATGTATAACCCGGAATACCAATCAGGAAGTAACTGCTCTTGCACGTCACATAATTCCCTTTGCGCTTGCGCAGTTTCCAGCGGAGGGTAGGTGGGAGAAAAGGGAGAGGGTTAAATTACACTGATCGGTTACTGCGCCGGTATCCTCCCTCCCCTTCAGGTGCTGCGGCATGGATGGTTATCTCTGTTTGATAAACCCAAGATTCAGAATGTTTGCACAGCAAGAAAGTGGAGGTGAATAAACAGGGGTGGATATGAGGGAAGCAGGCGAGCTCCAAAATAGAGAGAGGGAAGGTGCGCCGATCTGGAGGGTCAGTCTCCTTCAGGGATTTTTTTTCATCGCTTATGGGGCGGGAATCCCATTTTTCAGCCTTTATTTTAAGAACGTTCTTGTAAGACCGGATGGTGTTCCGGCCCACTATTTGATCGGTTCTGTTTTTTTCATTCAGGCGCTCCTGGGAATTCTCGCAACGCCGGTTGCCGGATTTATATGCGACAAGTTCAAGATCGAAAACAGGCTGCTTACGGTATTTTCCGTGTTCGTTGTATTTGCTGCAGCAATTCTTTCCATGCCAGGCTTTAAATTTTCCATGACATGGACACTGGACAGAAAGTATCTCTTTATACTGATTGGATTCATGATAAACGGTCTCTTTGTAAAGCCGATAATACCCCTCCTCGATACAGAAACGCTGAACTCTCTACATAGTCGATTTCATAGTGGTATTCGATACGGACAGGTGCGCGTGTTCGGATCGCTGGGTTGGTTGATCTCTGCCTCCCTCTTTGGCTGGATACTGCAGAGAACAGGACAGCTCAATACAATTGTTTTTGGATACGGTTCTGGGTTTATCATCCTGGCCTTCGTTGCAGCTGGCGGATTTCACGTTGGTGTAAAGCCGGAGCGAATCCCGTGGGAATATTTGAAACAGGATCGAATGTATCAGCGATTTCTTGTATTCGTATTTTTTCAGGCCCTTGGTCTGCTCAGTGCTTTTATCTTTACCAGTTATTTTATGGATGATATACAGACGAGCTATCTCATCATCGGTGCTTCATTTGGGCTGGCAGCCATACCGGAAATTCCTATTATGTTCTACTCGAAGGTGATTATCGAGGCGATGGGGAATCGCTGGATGATCGTTGTGGGTACTCTTGTGGAATCGGTGAAGCTGCTGCTCTTCGTCATAATTGCCCGAACGATGGTGCTCTGGATGCTCATTCCTGCGCAGCTTCTACACGGAATCGGCTACTCGTTGCAGTATACCGGCATGATCAACCTGGTTGATCGTCAGGCACACGTAAACCTGAGAGCGACCTATCAGAGCCTCTTTCATCTGTTCACATTGCTCGCAGGGGCCTTTGGCGGTCTGTTTGGCTCTTTTATCATCAAAAAGCAGAGCAGCAGCTGGCTCATGGGTATTGACGGAGTAATTCTTTTTCTTTCAATACTTTACTTCTTGATTAGAGTAAGGGGTCATGGTCCTTTGAGAAATGCGATTGTGTCCTAAAGGTAGAGAAACGTGAAAAGACAATTTGTGATACTCTTTATTTTTGTTTTTTTACCGGCAGCAGCCATGGGGGATGGACGATCATCGGGATACAATACTGACCTCGATTATGCCCAGGTGATCTTTGTCAGGGCCTCACAACAAACAGAGGATCACTGGAGCTTTGAAACCACGGTTCGACATAACGATGAGGGATGGGAGCACTACGCCGATGCATGGCAGGTCGTCAATCCACTCAACGATGAGGTTATTGCCGAACGGGTACTTGCACATCCACACATTGGTGAGCAGCCATTCACCAGAAGCCTTGGCAACATCGTTATTCCACCTTCGCTCGAATCCGTGGTTGTCAGGGCACGTTGCAACGTCCATGGGTTTGGAGGCCGCGAGATAGAACTCGATTTGACCGTCGATAGCGGAGAGGGTTTCAGGGTTATCAACTCACGATATTGAGGTAGTCCTCTCTTGAAAAAAATAGATCCCAGGGGTATTGTTATCATCGGAGTGTTCTTTTCATCCCTATCGTCGATTCTGGTACGGCTCTCGGATGCACCGTCCATGATAATTGCAACCTACCGACTGGCACTTACCGTGTTGATGCTCCTTCCATCTTTCTATTGGAAAAACAGAACCGAAAGGGGTTGGATGACAGGAAAGGGTGCGATTCTCTGTGCAGCAAGCGGGGTGTTCCTGGCCTTTCATTTCCTTGCCTGGTTTGTTTCACTACGATACACGTCGATTGCAAGTGCAACAATACTTGTAAACACCCATCCGATCATCATCGTGCTCGGTAGCTTTTTCATACTCAGAGAGAGAATTAAGAAGAAGGCCCTCTTATTCATCGGTATGACACTCGCCGGGAGCCTGATCATTTCTTTTGGAGATTACAGTCGCGGGGGAGACAGTCTATTTGGAGACTTGATGGCGCTTCTGGGAGCCCTTTCGGTATCTGGCTACATACTAATCGGTCGTGTGGTACGGCAAAAAATGCCACTGTTTCTATACACATTTACGGTATACCTGAGTAGCACCGTAGTGCTGATTTTTCTCGACCTGGTAACCGGCACACCGCTGTTTCCCTATGCCATCAGGGAGTTCATCATATTTTTTGCTCTCGCATTTTTTTGCACAATTGGGGGTCATACTGTTCTGAACTGGGCATTGCGGTGGGTTGAACCTGCATACATTTCAACGGCAATACTCGGTGAACCTGTCTTTGCGTCACTCGTCGCGCTATTTATCTTGAGAGAAGTCCCATCAATTTATACACTGCTCGGAGGTGCGGTTGTAATTTCTGGGATATACTTCTTCATACGAGTGAAGGAGAGTAGTCGATAGGGTTTGTTCGAGGGGAAATGGTGAACAAAGGGGATCCAAATACAGTTATCTTTTGTGAACTGCAGCAATTTAGAAAACGCTGGTTCTGGGCAATCCTTGTACCATTTTCTCTTTTTCTTATCATCCTATATGGAGTTGGAATAAACAGGCAAATATTTTTGGGTAAGCCTTTGGGTGACAGACCCGTTCCCGATACGGTACTCGTGTTGGTTGGAGTCCTGGTAATCCTCATCGCCATTGGTTTTCCAACCCTTTTCTACCTGATGAAGCTTATTACAATCGTAAGGACTGATGGATTGTTCATTCGGTATATACCCTTTGTCAACCGAAAGATCGAGTTAAGCGACATAACTCATTGTGAAGTCCTGACTTACAGACCGATTAGAGATTATGGAGGCTGGGGCATACGGAGAGCAAGGAAGGGGCGTGCCTACAATGTAAGTGGAAATAGAGGTGTACAACTTGAGTTGCTGGCAGGCGAGCGACTTCTTATTGGTTCCCAACGTGCAGATGAACTCGCAAAGGCAATTAAATCGATGATAAAACCCTGAGGGGGAATAACACTATGAGTGGCATAGGAAAGGAGTTTATAGAAAAGACGAAGTATCACCACCTCGGTCTCTCCGATCAGATGAGAGGTTTGCCGCAGCCACCACTGGAGCAGGGGTACGATTCGTCTATGCTTTGCATAGAGCTTTCACGGCCTGAAACCATACTGGAGGAGAGCATAAATCTACGAGAGGCCATTGAGAAACGAAGGAGTATACGGAAGTACGCACAAACACCCATCACCCTTGAAGAGCTGTCATTCCTTCTCTGGTGTACCCAGGGAGTGAGACAGGTTATCCCCGGATCTGCCACGCTGCGAAATGTTCCCTCAGCAGGGGCACGGCATGCCTTTGAAACCTACCTGCTCCTGAACAGCGTTGAAAATACCGAAGCTGGACTATATCGCTATGTGGCGATTGAGCATTTACTGGTACAGAAAAATCTTATTCCAGATATCGCTAACCAGGCGGTTGAAGCATGTCTCGGTCAGGAATTCGTGAAGAGCAGCGCCGTAACTTTTTTCTGGGCAGCTGACGTATATCGGATGAAGTGGCGCTATGGTGAAAGAGGCTACCGGTACCTGTTCATCGATGCCGGACATGTGTGCCAGAACCTCTATCTGTGCTCACTCTGCATTGGCTGTGGGGTGTGTGCCATAGCTGCTTTTTCAGACGATGATGTAAACAGTCTGCTGGATCTCAATGGCCAGGAGCAGTTCGTCCTCTATATTGCAACAGTCGGAAAGATATAACCATTACCTATTTTGGCCGCAGAGAGTTATCTAGGGTCTACTGTCCTTCTCTTTTTCAACCGATAAATTCTATACCGACACTAAACTACATTAAAAGATAAATCCATGAAAAAGGTTCGATGCGCCATTGTGGGGCTTGGAAGAATAGGCAGTATGCTGGAAGAAGACAGGCTTCGTGAGAAACCGGCAAGCCATGCCGGAGCGATCACTGCAAACAGGGCATGCGTACTTGTTGGCGGGTGTGACATAAATCCCGAACGATGTAGAAACTTTAGGCTAAGGTGGGACTGTCCCACGGTGTACACGGACATCGAAAGACTCCTTCAGAACACAAGGCCGGATATACTACATATCGCAACTCCACCCAGTACACACCTGGAAATCGTCAAACGGGTACTCGGGACAAGTGTAGGCCTTATAATCTGTGAAAAGCCCCTTGCTGAAAGTAGGATCGATGCTTCGAGAATAGCGGCATACCATACCCCTGGGATATTGAAGATTATGACCAATCATGAACGGCGTTACTCCAGGGACTACCTTATGGTTAAACGACATATTGAGGAGGGAGATTTCGGAAGCCTTCTCTCGATTTACTCGAGAATATATATGGGGAGGGACAGGCCGGTTGCTCAAATGCTGCTCGATGACGGAACCCATCTAATAGATATCATCCGATATCTTACCTCTACTGAGCTTCATATTGTTCGAGTCGAACATAGCCAAAGGACTGGTGCGGAAACACTCCTTATCACAGGCAGCGCTGCGACAATTCCCGTTATAATGGAGATTGGTTCAGGAAGAAACCACATAGTTTTTGAGCTGGATCTGAGTTTCTCTTCGGGACGTATAAGAATCGGTAATGGACTGTACGAGGAGTTCAGAAGCGGTGCAAGTCCGTTCTACGAGGGAATGAATTCACTCTTTAAGACGGATCGTGAGAGACCGAAGATTACCGGCTACTTCGCGAATATGCTTGAAGATGCCGTTCGATGTGTGCGTGACAGCAGTGCTAAGCCCATTTCGACCGCGGTAGATGGTTACAGAGCGGTGGAATTCATCGATGCGGTAAAGGAGCGTCTTGAGGCAAGCAGAGACTCTGAAACAACTCATTCCTTTTCGACTATCTCACTTTAGGTTTTGAGCATATCGTATAATACATACCTTTACCAGAGAGTTCGTCTCACCCTGCATTTCGGTTGACCCGCACGGAATAGTCATGTTATTCTGTGTCACAACACCTCAAGTCCTGCTTTTCTTTTGGATAGCCAGATACAGTGGGTAGGAATTCACGTCAAAAGTCGGTTCCAACTGTTCACAGAAGCGGGATACTCGATGAACTCCTTCACGTCGAGGGTAAAGCGTATTATAGGTTTGATTCCTACAGGGAGAGTTTCCACCTATGGGCACATTGCCCTTCTCGCAGGAAACGGGAGAGCTGCAAGGCAAGTAGCCTGGGTTCTTCATTCATCATCATCGAAGGATAGGCTTCCCTGGCATAGAGTTATCAACCGAATGGGGAAGATATCATTGCCAAGGGGGTGCGGCTATGAGGAGCAGAGAGCCCTTCTTGAAGGCGAGGGGGTGTGGTTTGATGAAGAAGACCGCGTTGATCTGTGTCGTTTTGGTTGGAGTCCACGCGTCAGTCCCGGAGTCACCAAACCAGCAGAACCTAATAATGAAGATGGCCGCGAGAACGGCCATATTTGACAGGAGTCAGGCAATAGTACGTTGCGGGTCCTATTGTACGGTTGTGGAGCATTGCTCATACGCCAAGCGAGAACCCGGTGCAAAAACGGGTTGAGACTCGCGTGGATTGGTTTCAGTGAGGTTGTCTTATGGGGCTTGCCTGTCTATTCAGAAATGGCAGGATTGTGATTCAAATGCTCAAGCGTATTATGAGGAGAAATTTGAATGGACGAGAGGAAAGATATGAAAAACATCGATAGAGCGGTAAACCTTTTTGAAGAGGGATTTAGCTGCTCCCAGTCCGTTCTCGGCGCGTACAGTCAAAAATATGACCTGAACCTAAGGACCGCACTCAAAGTATCATCAGCCTTTGGCGGCGGCATGGGGCACAATGACGAGGTGTGTGGTGCAGTATCCGGAGCGCTCATGGTTATTGGACTGAAGTACGGAAGAACCGAAGCTGACGATAGTGAGGCCAAGGAGAAGACCTACTCACTTGCGATGAAATTTGTAAACAGGTTCAAATCGATCTACGGGTCCATACGCTGTACCGATCTGCTCGGCTGCAACTTGAGTACAGAAGACGGAGTAAAAAATGCCCTTGAGAGGAACCTCTTCGAAACACTCTGTGTCGGTTTTGTAAAAGACGCTGCTACGATTCTCGAAAAAATCCTGTAACAGGACAGAAGGTAAAGAGTTAATGTATATAGTGAGCATATAGACATAATGCTCCTTTGGTTTCATTGAAAAAGGAGAGATTATGAGAGTAATAGGGAACAGGAGTATTGCCGTTGTTGTTGATATTCAACAAAGGCTCTATCCTCATATGTGTGAAAGCGAGCGGCTTGCGTCGAATATTGTCACGTTGATACATGGTTTAAAGGTACTGGGCATACCGATCCTCCTAACCCAGCAGTATACGAAGGGACTCGGTGAAACGATACGTGAGGTTGATGATGCCTTAGGTGACTATTCGGTGATCGAAAAAATTTCTTTTAGCTGTTGCGACGAATCAGCATTTAATCAAGCCCTGGACGATTACAAAAAGGACATGGTTTTAATTAGCGGAATCGAGGCTCATGTCTGTGTTCTGCAAACGGTTGTAGATCTTCTTGAAAGAAATATTACACCTGTTGTTGTTGAGGATTGTATCTCCTCACGAAAACTGAATGATAAGAGAATTGCAGTCATGAGGATGCAGAGAGAAGGAGCCCTCATTACAACTTATGAATCTTTACTGTTCGAGCTCTGCAGATTCGCTGGAAATGATACATTCAGGGCAATTTCAAAATTGGTCAAATAGACACTGGATTTCGGTGAGGAGTGTGTATGGAGTTTAAACCGGGATTTGACCCATCTTCTACGCTTACAGATAAGGACCTCTGGTTTGCCTTTTGTGATGGCAATCTTCTCGTTGATCTACGGGATGGGACTGTTGGAATTCCCCATGCGGATGATCTGATATCACTTCGCGATCAGTGTGCGGGAATTCAGTACATTGGGATGCTGGATACACGTCCATGCTATGCTATGGGATTAGAATCTGACTGTTCGGCACCCGAGGGAATGGACTTTCGTGGTTTGCGAGGCTTGTTCAGTGTACTCCGAGATGAGCTCTTCTGGATAGCCGGTAGGGCTTTGCAGATAAGTACCTGGGATTTGACGAGCAGGTACTGCGGTCGGTGCGGCCATCTGACGGCTAACAGTGATATAGAAAGATCAAAGGTATGTCCAGCATGCGATTTCAAGAGTTTTCCCAGAATTTCACCTGCAGTTATAGTGGCTGTAACAAAATGTGATAGGATACTCCTGGCCCGGGCATATCGATTTCCCGTAAAAATTTATAGTGTAATTGCCGGATTTGTTGAACCCGGTGAGACCCTTGAAGAATGTATAAAAAGAGAAATAGAGGAAGAGGTGGGTTTACAGGTCAAAGATATTCGATACTTTGGAAGTCAACCGTGGCCTTTTCCGAATTCTCTCATGATAGCCTTTACCGCTGAATATGCCAGTGGTCACCTCAAGATAGATGACGAGGAGATTATGGATGCTGGTTGGTATGCGGCTGATGCGTTACCCCCCATTCCGGACAAGATAAGTATAGCACGGAGACTTATCGACTGGTTCGTCAGAAATCAAATTTGAGAAGAATCTCCCCCAGACCTTTTCACGGACTGCGTCCCTTACTATGAGGCCTTGAATTTATCCTTATGGGAGCTCTTGTCAACCGTTCTTGCTTACCCAGAACATGAGGTTTCGTTGAAAAGTTTACCGATTCATGCTAAAGTGAGTCCGTTATGCTTCAGACGGAACACCGGGTGATCGTAGCCAGTGCGCAGCACCTCGATATGCTTGAACCGGAAAGCATCCAACTCATCGTTACCTCGCCACCGTACCCGATGATTGAAATGTGGGACGGTCTGTTTAAAGAACAGAGTGAAGATATTCGGAATGCCTTCAAGAGAGAAGAACCACATATGATCTATGAGCTCATGCATAGAGAGCTTGACATGGTGTGGAGTGAACTCTACAGGATCCTGATGGATGGAGGGATCGCCTGCATCAATGTTGGAGATGCAACGAGGACCTTAAAGGACAAGTTTTACCTGTTTCCAAACCATGCGAGGGTTATCACAGGCTGTCAGAATATCGGATTTGATTCTCTACCGCTGATCCTTTGGAGAAAACAGACTAATTCGCCAACAAAATTCATGGGGTCGGGTATGTTACCGCCTGGAGGTTACGTTACTCTAGAGCACGAGTATATTCTGATTTTCCGTAAAGGTAAAAGGCGGGGCTTTGATAAGGATTCGGAAAAAAATACTCGCGCCCAGAGTGCCCTCTTCTGGGAGGAACGAAACAGGTGGTTCTCCGATGTGTGGGATTTTAAGGGAACACGGCAGCTCCTCGATCATCGAACCTCACGGGCAAGAAGTGCCGCCTATCCCTTCGAGCTTGCTTACAGGCTCATCAACATGTATTCAGTGCGGGGAGATAGGGTGCTGGACCCATTTTTTGGTACCGGTACCACTATCTTTGCTGCAATGGCATCCTGCAGGCATAGTGTCGGCGTTGAGGTTGACCATCACTTCAAAGAGTTTATCTATTCGAGGCTGGGGACGATCAAATCAGATCTAAATAGTATTATTTCCAGGAGGATTGAGAATCATCGGAGGTTTGTTCAGGAATCCCACCAGAGTGGAAGAGAGCTCAAACATCACAATGTCCACTATGGTTTTCGGGTGATGACCAAACAGGAAAGTGAGATGCTACTGCATTATATTCAGGAAATTAGTGTGTCCGATATGGGGCTGATTCAGGTCCGATACTCAGAATAACCCACCGTCTCTTCACCCTGACCAATAGGATCTTTTTTGCTCAGGATATATACATTCGGTCTACGTAACACCACATCCAGTTCTCACCGGATTCGAGAGATTTAACGATTGTGACCTGCCCCCCAAAAACTAGTCCAAATGTTATGTTAGGATCTGGAAGGAAAAT
>CAYFYU010000055.1:0-3771 GCA_964347455.1 uncultured Spirochaetota bacterium
GAAGTGGAGCTCGAGATTCGCCTCGTACCGAACGGAATATGCACAACGTATGTATTTGAACATCTGGGTGAGGGAGACAGGGTAACTATCAACGGCCCCTATGGAGACTTTCGATTGAGTGATTCTGAAAGTAAAATTCTCTTCATCGCCGGGGGTTCTGGTATGGCACCGATAAAATCAATGCTCTACGATATGCTCGAAAATAATAACCAGCGTGAGGCATGGTATTTTTTTGGGGCGCGGGCAGTCCGGGACCTCTTTCTTGTAGACGAGATGAGGGAGCTCGAAAAGAAACTTCCGAACTTTAAATTCATACCTGCACTTTCCGAACCACTTCCCGAGGACAATTGGGATGGCGAAACTGGTCTCATCACCGATGTACTTGACCGGAATATCTCTTCGGGTGAAAACACCGAAGGGTATCTGTGCGGCAGTCCCGGGATGATAGACGCGGCAATAGCGGTTTTGTCAAAAAAGGGTATTGGTGAAGACAAAATTTTCTACGACAAATTTGCCTGATCATAGCATTTATCTGGAAATAGGTGATTTAGATGGGGGGAATACCCTATGAAGCAAACTGTACAGATGAAACAAATCCAGGCGAAAATGAAGCCTGGTGTAATAACACGAGACGGCTTTCTGGGAACCGATAAACGGAATCTTATAGACATTCTCGAAGATGATGATGCTGAAGTTAAACGAATGAATGTAACACACAGGCAGATTGCAGACAGGATGGCTCAGTTCCGAGAATCGGGGATGCGTGGCCTCGGTGACTTCATTACCATTGAACCTCATTTCGAGGTGCGCGTAGATTCGGTACGCGGAAAACTGCCAAGCCCTTTTGGCGGGCCCGGGTTAATCAGGAAAACACTTATTATCGTTCGGAATCTGCAATTAGGTCGAGAGATTTCCTATACCGATATGCACATACATCTGATCGGAAAACACGGCTTCTACGAGGGAAAGGGATCTCGATTCCGGCTAGAGCCAAAAGACCTCGTGAATATACTTGAAGTGCAACCACAGGAGCAATGAGGAGAGAAGACTAATATGGAAAGGTACGTATGTGAAGTCTGCGGTTATGTCTACGATCCCGAAACAGGAGACCCGGATGGTGGAATCGAGCCTGGAACAGCTTTCGAAGACATTCCAGATGATTGGATGTGTCCTGAGTGCGGGGCAGATAAGGATTCATTCTACTTAGAGGAGTGATAAGTACGAGACCGTAATGGCGGTGTTGAAAGCATGAAAGGAGCAGAGGAAAAACTTACCTATCATACTTATTTCGAAACACAAACTCATTGATATCGAGTCTCTCCGGCCTGTTTTTTTCAGATTTGACCTGTTTTTCAGATAAGATTGGATTTATAGTTTCGGATTTCTTCCCCACAACTATGAGAGCAATGACGGTCGTCTCCTCAGGTATGTGAAGTATGTCTTTTACCATATCTTGATCGAATCCTGCTATCGGATGGGCAACAAGTCCGAGCTCGGTGGCCCTGCGAATGATAAAAGCGGTAGCCAGTCCTGTATCAAAGAGGTAATAGTGCCTGTCCTTGATCTGACAACCATACTCGGCTTTACTAAATACTGCAATAATGAGAGATGATTTTCTGGCCCAGATGTTGCCCGTAGACAATGCACCGTACAGTTCATGCAAGCTCTTCTCTTCATAGACAAACACATATCGCCAAGGTTGATTGTTGAAACAGGAAGGTTCATAGTATTTGCTAGAATGTCAGATTGTAGAAGAAAAACTCATTCGAATAGCATTGACCTTTTACCTATTTCCATTTATACTATCAATAAGCTTGTAATTACTTAAGTATAACAACTTAATCATGCCTCCATTACGACGATTTTAGTTGAGATGCGGTCGTAAGTTATTATCATTACAATTTTTATACTTGTAATGATTTCAAATATGTAGTATCTTCATATCAATACAGCGACAAGACACATATTTCATAAATACCGGAATGAGGTAAAACAGGATGAGAGAAAAGGTTGAGGATGTTCTTAATAAAATAAAACCTTCACTGCAGGCAGATGGAGGTGATGTAGAGCTAGTAGAGGTTGGTGAGGACGGAGTAATAAAGGTAAAGCTTACCGGAGCTTGTGGAAGCTGTCCGATGAGCCAGATGACTCTGAAGATGGGTATCGAGAGAATCCTAAAAAAGGAAGTACCCGAGGTTGTTGAAGTCGTCGCTGTTTAATTGCCTTCGAACCACCATTCATATATCTTGTTTAGATTTTTTTAAACAGGGCAATGATTACAACAATGCGGAGGAAACCAAATGTCTCTTCTAAGTGCTTCTGAGGTTTTTCAGTTTGCGATTAAAATAGAGGAAAATGGCTTCGCATTTTACTCTAAGTTCGCCGATACGCTGCAGGGTGGCAGCGAAAAGGAAATATTCGACTTTCTCGCAGGTGAGGAACAGAAACATATAAAAGTTTTTTCGAATATGCTTGATAGGGTCGAAGAGTTCAAACAAACTGTAAATTATCCCGATGAATATTTTGCCTATTTACAGGCATATGCCGATAACCTTATATTCAAAAAGGATGAACTGGAAAAAGAAGTTGATAAAATAAAGGATGCTCTGGAAGCTGCGGAATTTGGAATAAGGAGGGAGTTGGACTCAATTCTCTACTATCAGGAGATCAAATCATTCGTACCTGACAAGGATAGCTATCTCATCGATGATGTTATCGGTGAGGAGAGAAAACATTTTATAAAGCTGTCTCAGATGAAAAAGGAGCTGTAAAACAGGATATACGTGTAAAAGATTCATATTTTTAACTCTTTACCGTTTAAAACAGCACGAAAGGAGGTCCCTATGAACGTGACGATTAAGTTCATGCTGAGACCTGTTACCCACTGTAAAGAGGGTTGCTGTAGTTTGTCCTGAGCACGACGCTAAACTGTTCAGATAATCGGCGTCCCGGGTATGACGCTAAACTGCCCATTTTTCTTATCAATAACTCCACCATAATACTGAGAAGGGGGATCAAATGATAAAGAGTTCGGTTGAGAAAGCACTGAATGCTCAGCTCAATGCAGAGCTGTACTCGTCATACCTGTACGTCGCTATGGCAGCGTATTTCGAAAGCATTAATCTCGGCGGATTTGCACACTGGATGACTGTTCAAGCAGGCGAAGAAGAAGGTCATGCAAAAAAGTTTTATAGCTTCATTTTTCAGCGGGACGGGAGAGTAAAACTATCTGCCATTGAAGAACCCCCATTTGAATGGAAATCTCCTCTCGATGCATTTGAGACTGCGTATAAACATGAGCAGAAAGTAACCGGTTTGATAAACAACTTGGTAGAGCTTGCGAAAAAAGAGAATGACAATGCGACCGAGAATTTTCTCAGATGGTTTGTTGAAGAACAGGTAGAGGAGGAAGCCTCCTCACTTGAGGTTGTTAACAAGCTGAAGATGATCAAAGATTCAACACAGGGATTACTCATGCTTGATGCACACCTTAGAAGCAGAGGTTCATAAGAGTAGGCTCTTCTTAATTAGTATTGGTGAATAATTCGCGTGATTGAACACCAGTAAAAAAGCGAGTTATCACTGGCAACAAACTTATTGTGAAATATGAATAGATCAAGCGTAACTATTGAAAGGGCGAAAAATTATCTCTCCAGAGCTGGAATAAATCCATCATACCAGCGATTGAGGATACTGGTGTTTCTCTGCAACAGCCATAACCATCCAACCGTTGATACAATCTATAGCAAACTTGTAACAGACATTCCTACC
>CAYFYU010000055.1:3781-24621 GCA_964347455.1 uncultured Spirochaetota bacterium
AAAAATAAAAGTACACCCGTTACTGGATTATACCCTTTCAAAAACAACGATTTACAATACCCTGAATTTATTTCAAAAACGGGGTCTCATTATACGTTTGACAATAAATGAAAATGAGGTGAGGTACGAATCCAACACCGAACCCCATGCCCATTTCCACTGTACAAATTGTGGCTGTATATTGGATCTGGAAATAGAAAATCCCATTTTTACTCAGGAATTTGTCAGCAAACACAAAGTTCTTGAGAAACATCTGTATCTGAAAGGCATCTGTGAAGGCTGTATAAGCGCAAATGAATCGTATGCTCATTAAACACAATCCATAATACACTTACGGTTTGCATATACATAAAAATAATTACAATAAAGAAATTTCTATCCAAGGGGAAAGCAATTGAAAAGTGTAAAAGGCACACAAACGGAAAAGAACCTGCTTGCTGCATTTGCAGGTGAATCACAGGCAAGGAACAGATACACCTTCTTCGCATCGAAGGCGAAGGAAGAGGGGTATGTCCAAATTGCCAATATCTTCCTCGAGACAGCTGAAAATGAAAGAGAACACGCAAAACGTTACTTTTCCTTTCTTGAGGGAGGCGAAGCTGAAATCATAGCAGGATACCCCGCCGGCATCGTGGGCTCGACTCTGGTCAACCTTCAGGCAGGCGCGGCTGGAGAGAATTTTGAGCATACAACACTGTATCCCGGATTTGGCGATGTTGCGGAAAAAGAAGGTTTTCCACAGATCGCTGGTCTATTCAGGAATGTTGCTGCGGTGGAGGTATGGCATGAGAAACGCTATCAGAAGCTCATACAGAACTTAAAAGAAGGAAAGGTTTTTAAAAGGGACAAGCCGGTTCTTTGGAAATGCATCAACTGCGGTAGTGTTCATGAAGGTCCCGAACCACCAAAGAAATGCCCAACCTGTCTTCACCCGCAGTCATACTTCATGCTCTATGATGAAGCCTATTAACAAAACCGATTCCTAGTATAATACTCAGATGGACCCGGTACTTCAGGCCGGGTCCTGGTGTTGTTTAAAAACTGTACGTACGAATAATATAAACGCCTAACGAAACTCATAGTACTTCCTGATACCTTCGGTTACTTTCCAACGACATTTAAGCCCAACAGGGAATACGACATAATCACCCTTTTTTATTTCAACCCTTTGAGTACCGGTATCAATTTCAGCCTTTCCCTCAATTATAAAACAATGTTCCTCATCGGTATAAGCCCATTCGAATTCTGATGGATCCTTTTCCCAGATACCCCATGAATCAATATTCCTCTTTTCAAACTCTTCCTGATTTATCTTTTCGATCTGTATCTTTTTCATACTATCCCTCTCCCATACGGATTATTGGTTTCGTATTTTTAAAACGATCCCTCACAATTTTTCGTACAACCATTTTTTCAATATCAAGAATATAAACAGAAAAAAAGGTTCTCCCAAACTTATTAAGCGCTCTTCCTCCAAAATAAACAATGTTTTTGCTTCTAAATACACACAGATCTGATATGAAAAATTCATGGCTTGCATATTTTTTTGGAAGTAGATTCAAAACAGCCCCATCCTTTACATTTACAGAATAGATTGAAGAGGTTTGTGTTTTCTTTCCAGCAGCATAATAGGAAATAAAAACGACCCTATCACCACCTGGCAGAAAATGTGGATCAGAATCGGTTCCAGGGCTCTCAAACAGAACTCTCCGGTTTGTTCCATCGCTGTTCATTATCCAGATATCAAAACTCCCTCTACAGTCTGAAGCGTAAACAATTTTATCTCCCCTCTCGCAGAACTGGGGGTGTTTATTGGCACAGATCATTGCCGTAAGATCTCTTACCTCACCGGTCTCTAGATCGAGAATAGAAACAACCGAGGATCGACTTGTAAAGTATTTGACAAAGAGAATGCTTTTATCATCAGGAGAAAATGACAAGGTCGTAATTCTCGTAAAATAACCTGTTAGCCGCTTTTTAACTGAGCCGTCCCGGCTAATGAGGTATATATTGTCATACCTACGTCCACCCGGCTCATGCGACAGATAGGCTATCCAATTGCTGTCATTACTGATCACTGGTCTTGTATCAACTCCAGCATCATTTGTTAGATTCCGCCTCTGTTTTGATTCAAGGTCGAGCATATAAATATCCATATTCCCTATCTCATCAAGTGCACTGTATACCAGAAGCCTATCGTCCCTGCTCACGTCATAGGTAATGTGGTACTTTGCCAAACCGGGATGCTGTTTTAAATACTCTCCACTGTCAAATAGTTTTCCTGTTCGTCCTACCTTTTTAACATAGAGACCGTAGTAACCCCCTCTCTTCGACACGAAATAAACAGAATGTTTTTGGCCTAAATTCAACAGCGCTCGATAATAAATCAGAAGAGTAAAGGATAGCAGGGTTACCACAGCAACAGTTGTGAAAACTTTAGTGTTAAACTTTTTCATCGAATGCTATCTCGAACTGCCAGATTCATGAATAAGCATATCGTGCATGAGCTCTCTGAGAGGTGGGTAGGTCTCGATATATTTGTCCACAAAATATCGGTATTCCTCGGTATTTTCGCGAACTGGTTCTATCCTCTTCTTTATCCTCACCATACGCTTTGCTGCCTCATCTATTGAGCTGTAAACACCGGCTCCAAAAGCAGCTAGTATAGCATCACCAAGCAGAGGGGCATTCGGCTCCTCGGTCAGATTAATAGGAATCCCGAGTACATCACTCTGCATCTGCATCCAGAACTCACTCTTCGTTGCTCCACCACAGGCATAGACCTCCTCAGGTATGAAACCGGCCTCTCTGAAGTACCTCATAATGTGTTCGGTTCCATAGGATACCGCTTCCATTATTGCCCTATAGATATGAACAGGGGTATGCTTGAGAGATAAACCCCAAATCACACCACGGGCCTGTGAATCGGTGAGGGGATTTCTGTTTCCCTGCCAGTAATTCAATACAATAATGCCCTCTGAACCAATGGGAAGCGATGCAGCAAGTTGGTTGAAATAGTCGTATAGTGGAAGCCCTCGCTTTTCGGCCTCCCGTTCGTATCGGCCACCGATAAAATTTTCTTTGAACCATTTTAGAATTGATCCTGTTGAAATCTGGGCTCCCTCCACGACCCAGAATCCCGGCATTACCGCATCGGGAAATCCACCGAATATACCCAGCTTGTGAAACTCACGTTCGGTATGACCTATCATGAGATGTGAAGACCCTGTTATAAATGCGAGCCTTCCGGGTTTTGTCGCACCGAGACCAATGACACCAATGTAGGCATCAGCTCCTCCCTGTACTACGAGGATATTTTGGGAAAGCCCGGTATTTTTTGCGACTTCGGAATTGATCTTTCCGATTGGTGTACCGAGTGCAAGGATGTCACGGGGAAATTTATCTACAATGTCCTCGAGACCAATCGCACGGTAAAAATCGGCTGGAAAACCGCCCGTCCGTGAATCATAGTACCATCGTATCGTTGCATTGTTGATACTGCCCACATATTTACCGGTAAGCTTATAGTTGATCCAGTCCTGAAATCCACAAAAATAAGAGGCTTTTGCGTATATTTCCGGTTCATTCTCTTTGATCCAGAGCACCTTCGGAGGCATCCATTCTGCTGATACACTTCCAAAACCGTTGTATTTCAGGGCATCCATTCCCGATTGAGCAATGCGCTCAGCCTGATTGAATGAACGCACATCCATCCAGAGGAGGGCATTTCTCAGTGGATTGAATTCTTGATCAAGGGCAACTACCGTACAGCTTGTCGTATCCACAGTCAGGGCGATGATAGATTCCATATCCACATCGATGTTCTGTACGATCCTTTTAACTGCTTGAATAAATGAATGGTACCAATCATCAGGATACTGCTCTGCCCAACCTGGATGGGGAAAGTATGTCTTATACGCTACTACATCGGTTATGATCATTTTGCCCTTTTGATCAAAAACGGCACCACGAACAGATTCAGTTCCGAAATCAAGTGATAAAAAAAACGGTCCCTTTGGCCTCATGTTCTCTCCCTTCTATTCTCACAGGTTGTAAAAGGATACTGCATGGGACAAATTGATCCTTAATTTTGGCACAATCCTGAAATGATTTTTTGCGACTCAGGGATTGTAAATAGGTATTTTCAGCTCACGGGCATTAACGATGCTCGGGGCTGCCCTGGGTGGATCGGCGCCAAGAAAGGTAGATATATTCTGAGGATCGTGCCATACAGGAAATCCCCTCAATATCGCTGCAATATTACTGGCCGCCAACACTGCCATGCCCTCGCGTGTCCAGCTGGTAGCAGATGCAATATGGGGAACGATGACTGCATTACGAAGCCCCTTAAGTCCCCTTTTCATTTCTGGTTCATCTTCATATACATCGAGACCAACTCTGAATTCGGGATTATTCTTACAGTGATGGACGAGAGCTGTCTCATCGATTACAGGTCCGCGGCTTGCATTTATGAGTATGGCTTCCTTCTTCATCAAACCTAAACGCGCTGAATTGATCAGGTGATGGGTCGTTTTATTCAGCACCGGGTGCAGACTCACCACATCGGCCCTGCTGAGTACTTCCTCAATGGAATTGGCAAACTGACAGGTGACCTGCTCTTCCCCCTGTGTTCTCAGGAACTCTCCGTACATGGTAATATAGTTTTCAAGTTCTCTATTTTTTTGAATATCATAGTAGATCAGACTCATCTTAAAGGCTTCAACCATTATTTTTGCATAGGCCGTACCAATCCTCCCTGTACCAATAACCCCGAGTATTTTGCGGGACAAAAGCTTTCCTAAAAATAACTTGGGTAACCATCCCTCATATTTACCAGCACGCATAAAGGCATCAGCTTCCACGACACGCCGTGCTGCGGCTAGCGTGAGCGCAACGGCCATTTCAGCTGTGGTTTGGGTTAAAACCCCCGGTGTATTTCCAACAGGTATACCATATTTTGTAGCAGCTCCAACATCAACATTATTGAATCCTACAGCGTAGTTGCTGTACACCTTGCATCCAGCTGACTTTAGTGAACGGAACAAAGTTCCATTCCAGTCTTCGGTCAACTGTCCGATAACACCATCGCATCGCTTGCCAATTGCACTTTCAATCTCCCCTGCACCTAAAATAGCTGTGGATGAGCAAACATCCACCTTGCAGTGCGCAGCGATTAATATTTGGAGCCAGCGTTCACCGGGCAACTCTTTTGTTACGATTACGCGGTACCGTCCTCCGGGATTGTTAACGGTCCATCTATCTCCCATTTTTCTGTGTTTCACGATTCAATTCCCACGTCTCAAAATGATCTCCTTGCTCCGAGGTCCGCAATTAAAGAGAAGATCCAGAACTGAGAGATTACTGAGAAAATCACCCCATAACTGGGGATATACGGGTGCGTGATAATTAACAAATCGAACCTCAATACCTCTGCGGTCCATTTCATCGAGCGCCAGGTATTTCTGTGCCGCAGGAAAGGTTAAAAAAATTTTGGCCCCTACCTTATCGCAGATATCCATTACGAGCTCGGTTCCCTTTCCAGTAACTCCTAATTCGGATTGCAGCAGCAACTCGTTCGTCAATGAAAGAGATTTCCAGAAAAAACGAATGAAATCTAGATTAAGTGATACAAGTTCCTGGTGAGCTTCGTTGTAAACTGCTTGGATCGACGTAAAGTACTCTCCCATGTAGGGCGCATGGGTATAGTTTTGCCGAATTCCTGTTAAGTGCTTTTTCCTCCAGTCTAATTCATTGTATATTTTTACGTTTCGTATTGACTGTAGACCTTTTCCCTTACGGTGTACCGGGACGGTGAGCCAGAGCTCACCTCTGTCACTTTTTATTCTATTCCTGTTCATCCATCCGCGACTGCGAGGAAACTGAACATCATCGAGCAATACCATACAGTCAGATTTCATCGATTTGTAGAAGAACCCTGGCCACGGAAGAAAGATGGGCTGATGCGTTGTAATGGTCATGAATTTAATGCCGTTTCATGATATCTGTTTGAAATGAATCGCATCGGCTGGAACATCCAGCAGCTTCTTCAGTTCCTCGTCCAGTTTCATGATCGTAAGTGTTGCACCTGCCATTTCGAGGGAAGTAAAGTAATTATCAACATATGATCGATACACTGATATTTTGCTACTTTTGAGCTTTTGATAAACTCGCCTGTACAGTATGTACAGTTCCATAAGGGGGGTTGAACCGAGTCCTGAAAGGAGCACACACACCTCATCACCGCTTTTAAAGGGGAGATCTGGAAGTATGATTTCGAGCATCATATCTGCAACTTCATTGGCCGATCGAATTTCCATCTTTTTTATTCCCGGTTCCCCATGATGCCCGATACCGACCTCCATCTCTTTTTCACCCAGAGTGAAGTTCGGCTTTCCAACTGCAGGAATTATACAGGGAGACAGACCAACACCCATACTTCTCGTGTTGTCAATAGCCTTCTGGGCAGCTCCAATAACCTCTTCGAGTGTCCCACCAATCTCTGCTTTTGCACCGCCGATTTTCCACATGAGAATCTCCCCTGCAACACCCCTTCTCTCATCCTCTTT
Source organism: uncultured Spirochaetota bacterium (assembly GCA_964347455.1). Classification (GTDB taxonomy): domain Bacteria; phylum Spirochaetota; class B62-G9; order B62-G9; family DRHN01; genus JAGLSF01. The sequence goes on from CAYFYU010000055.1 coordinate 10,348, forward strand.
TCCCCTAGCAGCCGAGGGAACGTCATCATTAGCAATAACACGCCCCACCGAAATACCTTCGTCCTCAGCCATATCCACGGCCATATCGACATTCATGACATCACCTGCATAATTTCCGAAGAGACAGGCAACACCCTTCCCTCCATTAGCTGCTTTGAAGGCATGGTAAAATCCATTTGCAGGAGGTGAGGTAAAAATTTCACCGACCGCAACAGCATCAACCATCCCCCTTCCAATATATCCAATAAACGCCGGCTTGTGCCCCGAACCTCCTCCGGTAACAACACCGACCTTGTCTTGTACCGGTGCGTCGCTTCTGGCAATCACCCGCGCCTCCTCGAGGGCTCGAACCTTGGGGTGTGAGAGCACATACCCCTCCACCATCTCATCCACGACCACGCTCGGATCATTGATGAACTTCTTCATATTTTCAACCCTCCCCCCTCCATATGTTTTTTACAGTCTGCACAAAATCCTGTCCGTCCTCCTCAGGACAGGTATTTTTTTAGAGATTCTCCCATGGCCTTTAAAATGACAAAGCACGATGCCGCTCCTGCATCGATTGTACCTTTTGAGCGTTCACCGAGCCTGCTCGACCTCCCCTTTTTCGCAACGAGTAGTTTTGTCCCTTCCATTCCTCTTCGCGCACTGTTGATGAGCTCGTCTATTGCGACTTGCATACTGCTTTTCCGATCAAGTGCACTTTTGTACCCGGTTTTTGCGGCATAGAGTGTATCCACGATGGTTTTGTCACCAACCTCCGCGCCACCCCGTTTTTGCACTCCTTCAAGACCAAGGGAGAGCATATTTAAAATATCCTCTTTTTTAAGGTTTTTCTTCCCCTGAATTGCCTTTGCCATCTTCATAAAGAGTGTCCCGTAAATGGGACCCATTGCACCACCTATATGGGTCAGGAGGGTCATACCGACGAAATGAAAAAGCGCGGAGAGCTCATTGGGCTTATCATCGATTTCTGTCTTCACCATGGCGAATCCCTTTGCCATGTTTATTCCATGATCACCGTCGCCAATCGCACCGTCGATCTCGCTGAGCCAGCTCTTGTTCTTCTCAATATCCGAAATTATCCTTAGAACAATCTCTTTTGCATCGATTTCATCGGTCATGACCAACTCCGTTGAAACATCATACGATGAGGATTAAAAGGGAACACCGGAAACGAGAATGACGTTGGCATATGGAGTGAACTCACCAGTCCTGACAATTGCTTTGACTTCCTGACCTTCCTGAGCTCCTCGTAATCCGAGATGCTTGAACTGTTCATGCGGAATCCGCTCCATTTCAATTGCATTCCCCTTGTTTTTAACCCGTTTGACAATTGCCATCAATTACTTGAATACATCGGGGCTTACCGTCTCAGTTTCATTTGCAATGATTGCCCTTTCGATCTCCAGATCTTCAAGTGTAACTTTTACGACGTCTAAAAATCTTGGAATATTATAGCCCACGGCAAGATCGATTTTTATCGTCGAGTCATGCACAGGAAAGGGAAATCCTCTGTCAACGATAAAGAGCATATTCCCGTGTCCCATATCTGACACCACCTGGAGAAGTGCCGAATTCAATATTCCACCCTTTTTCACAACTGTGCCCTCCTTTCTTTTTTCTTGATCCACACCCGGATTGTCATCTCTAATTACCGTAAGGATTTTACCCTGCCCATGAAAACCTCTGTTCTCTCAAAAGAAACAGGAGTTTGCCATTTTCCACCCTCTTTAAACTCGCTTCCAACGATAGCTCCGTCAATTGCTGGAAGATACTCTTCAATATTCGTGGCAGTTAGCCCGCTTCCAACAAACACTGGAATACCAACCGATGTTCGAACAATCTCTATGTCTTCAACCTTCGGCTTTTCGCCGGTTGCTCCACCTGTCACGATCACCGCATCTGCACTACACATCTCAACATCATGCGCCTGCTCTTTGATATTCCGGTCAAATGTAATGAAATGGCTCCCATACTTCACGAGAACATCGCCAAGAATACGAATATGGTCTCCTCCAATCGCATGCCGATACCGCAGGGCCCGAGGACCGGCAGCCTCAATGATACCCGCATTAGAGATATAGGTGTTGGCAAGCTCGAAAATACGAACCCACACAGCCCCTGAAGCAACAGATGCTGCAAGCGACTGTACCGACCCGTTTAGATGGCAGTTGACTCCGACTGGTATATGGACAGCATTAAGGACAGCATATGTACATACCGCAATGGCAGCGGTCGTCTCATGCCCTATATCTGTATCCTTCAGGTAGGGATGATCCCACATATTCTCCACCTGAAGTCCATCTACACCTCCCTTTTCGAGAAGTTTTGCCTCCTTTACGGCGAGATCGATAATTTTACCCATATCTCCATGGGAATAGAAAGGTGAGCCGGGCAGCTGACGTAGATGAACCATACCGATGATCGGCTTCTGGACACCAAAAACATCCTCAACCCACTCTGTTGTTGCCATCTCCATCCCCCTCATGTACTTAGTAAAAGACCGATCATTCGACTATTTTACCCTTCTCCATAAGTTGCAACACATCATCCATCCTGCCCATCGATCTCGCACCCACCCGTGTGCAGCATATGGCCCCACAACCATTAGCAAATCGTCCCGATTCTTCGAGATTGAAACCTTTCAGCACGCCATAAATAAATCCACCATGAAAGGCATCGCCAGCCCCTGTGGTATCGACCACCCGTACCTTATAAGCTGGAATACGGACAAAGTTTTTACGATCGAGCACGATACATCCTTTTTCCCCAAGCGTAATAGCGACAACCTTAGGCCCGTAATCGAGTAATTTTTCAGCATGCTGCTCAATACTGTCGGACTTGATAAGCTCACGGGCTGCACTTTTGCAGGGTATCAGAACATCTGCAAGTTCAAGAGCATGCAGCATCTCCTCCTTGGAAGCGAGCCTGGCCTCGTCAACAAAATAGGATGGCAACACGTCCAGGTCGAAGACGATAGTAACACCCTGTTCCTTGGCGATCTCCATAGCCTTTATTACAGGTTTAAGTGGCAGGAGGCACGCTTCTGCGTGGAGAACTTTCGATGAGGCTATATACTGTGCATGTTTTTGTATCACATCCTCGACAGTCAACTTTACAAGAACATTGGGGAACATTGTAATCGAACGCTCACCCCTATCGTTTACCTGAATCCAGGTAAACATCGAGTACTCATCTTTTACAACTTCTGCATGGCTTCTGTCTATACCCTCCCTACGAAAATCCTCGAGCAGGAGTCTTCCCGCTTCATCGTCTCCGACTTTTCCAAACCAGCCTGACCGTACACCGAGCCTCCCGAGTTGTGTCAAAACATTGCCGGCAACCCCGCCGGTATGTACTTCATATCCTTTGGCCATTATCTTCTCGTCTGCATTCGGTATTGAGGGAAGAAGGGCAAAATAGTCTACTGCGAGCGTTCCAATAGCTGATACTTCCATGTGATTCTCTTCCATTCTTCTCATCATGTCACTCAAAAATCTTAAACAACATACAGCACACCTATGCTTTTATGATGATCCTCTCCCGCAAATCGTGCATATGTATATCCTCTTCGGGGGTTGCCCTTTTCAAAATAACCCAGTATTCGAGGACACTCTTTGATACAGGTCCAGCTGCAAAATGCCAGACTCCTTCAGCCATATATATTAGCTCTCCTCTTTTTACCGGAACGATCTGTACATTATCCGCGACAGGCTCTGCATCGGGAGGTGCCAGCGGAACGAACATACCGCTGTTTATCGGGATTAGAATTTCGCAGGAGTTGAGATGTCTCTCCATTCTATCAACATACTTAAAGGACTTCTTTATTCTGCATAGACCAATATCGTAGCCTTCACTATACCCGGGGAAGTGCACCAAGGGGCACCAGAACTCGAGGATATCATTTCTGAAGAGCGGAAGTTCACTGGGTAATTTCACAATACGGTATATCTGATTGTCCGTGCACCGCTCCTCATCTTCTAAAATTCTCTTTTCTATCTCAATCACCTTTCCGCTCCCTTTTGGAACTCTGTGTAAAATAACTCGCCGGGGTTGCCATCCAAAAATATTGTCCTTATAATACGTATTAATGCATATGCGAAGATGAAAAGTGATATTTGTATAAGGATAAAATGGGGAATGCTCTTCCCAACCCTAATAGATGGCCTCTTCTGTCTCGGGATGAAAAACCAGTATTGCCGCAAGGGGCACGGATGCCTTTAGGATTTGATCTTTCTTAAATCTCAACTTTGTCGGCGTTAAAATTGCGAATTCAACATTACCATTTTTCACAATGGTTATTGCCTTTTCGCCGATGAATTCAGAGAATACTGTTCTTCCCTCAACTGTACAGGCATTTTCCTTCTTTTCCACGAACATATACTGAGGTCTGACGCCGACTGTCACCTTTGTCAGATTTTCCTCCTTTATTCTGTTTGCCTTATGCCTGTCGACTTCGAATTGAAGGTTTTCCGTATCGCCAGCTCTCAAAACTACCCCGGAGCTACTCTTCTTTACAGTACATTCGAAAAAATTGATATGCGGCTCCCCCACAAAACCTGCCACAAATTTGTTGAAAGGACTGTCGTAAAGCTCATTTCGCGTACCGATTTGCTGTAACCGAGCGAAGTTCATCACTGCGATTCTATCAGCCATTGACAGGGCGTCTATCTGATCGTGAGTTACATAGATCATTGTTGCTTCTAACTCGTAGTGTAAACGCTTTATCTCATTTCTCATCTGGAATCTGAGATGTACATCAGAATGCGAAATCGGTTCATCCAGTAGAAAAACCTCCGGTTTTCTAACCAGCGCTCGGGCAAGAGAAACCCTCTGCTGCTGTCCGCCTGAAAGCTGTGGCGGTCTTTTAAACAGTATATCATCAAGGTCAAAAACCTTTGCAATATCTCTTATCTTTTTATCCTTCTCCTCTCTCCCCAGCTTTATTACATCAAGGGGATACCCGATGTTCTTGTAAACGGTCATATGAGGATAGAGTGAGTAGCTTTCAAAAGCCATCGCTACATTCCTCTCCATGGGAGACAGTTCGTTTATCCTCTTTCCGTCTAAAAAGATGTCTCCGCTCGTTATTTCTTCGAGCCCTGCAATCATCCTCAAGGTTGAAGTCTTCCCACATCCCGAAGGTCCCAAAAGTGCAACAAGCTCGCTATCCTTTACCTCCATATCCAGATCAATAACAGCGTGTACGACCTCCTTCTGCGATTTGTATGTCTTACTGACACTCTTCAATGTTACCTGAGCCATAGCAGTTCTCTCTTATCCAAGGATTACTGTGCAATATTCTTTTTTGTTTCCCAATCAAAAAAGTAAAAGGCACTCGAATCAAGAAACAGTTTCACCTTTTGGTTATGTTCTATTTCCGACTCCGGATCGACAAGACCGACGATGGATAGATTACCTATAGTAGTTGTCAGGACCCCTTCAGAACCGAGAGGTTGAAATACATCGACCACCGCATCAATGCTTATTTTATCCTTTCCGGGAATTATCGAAACATCCTGCGGCCGTACCCCCAGAATTACTTTCTGTTTGTTATAATTGTTGAAAACTGATTTCTGTTCTTTTGACAGGGGGATACGAAAATTCGATTCCTTATCAGACTGCAGCATGATCTGTCCATCTAATCTCTGAACCACACATTCAAGTGCATTGATAGCAGGCTGTCCGACTTGACGCGCAACCTCAAAGTTGACCGGTTTGTAGAATATGCTGTCCGGGGTATCTATCTGCAGCAGTTCACCATGGGAAAGTATCATGATCCTGTCCCCGAGGCTGAGAGCCTCAGTATAGTCATGGGTTACATATACGGTCGTCGCCTGTTTCAGCGCCTCGATACGGTGAAACTCCTCCCTTAATTCCACCCTGATCTTCGCATCGAGATGAGCAAGAGGCTCGTCCAAAAGGTAAACTTTTGGATTTCTCACCATGGTCCTTCCCAGTGCAATCCTCTGCTTCTGACCTCCGCTTGCCTCTGCTGGAAATCTATTCAAAAGGGGATCGATATGAAGCATGGTCGCAATATTCACAACCCTTCTTTTGATCTCATCTTCTGGGATTTCGCCTTTATTTGCCCGAAGCGGGTAGGCCATATTATCAAAAACTGTCATATGCGGATAGAGGGAATAATTCTCGAAGGTCATTGAAATATCTCGCCTGTAGGGCGGTACCTTCGTTATATCCTTGCCATCGAGATACACCTTTCCCTCGTTTGGATTGACCAGTCCGCAGGAAATTTTCAGGGTCGTGGTCTTCCCGGCCCCGGAGGGTCCAAGAATGACGAGAAATTCCCCTTCCTCTGTTTCAAAATTCATGTTTTTCACAGCGACGACGTTTCCAAACCTCTTTGTCACGTTTTCAAACCGTAATACAGCCATGCTCTCTCCTTAACATACAGAAACTATCCCTTGACCACACCCAGTGATAAACCTCTGATCATATACTTCCGTAAAATGATAAATAGTATTATCGGCGGTGTAATGACGATAAGGGTAAAGGCAGTCACCTGATTCCACAGATCCATGCTCCCATGTGCGAAAGTCGGTATTATCAGTGGAAAGGTTGCCACTTTGCTGCCCACGAGAACATTGGCAAAGAGGAACTCATTCCAAGCAAAGATCCAGCATAGAATGACAACCGACACGAGTCCGGGTTTGACAAGGGGCAGGGTTACTCTCAAAAAAGTCCTCAAAGGACTGTAACCGTCAACGTACGATGCCTCTTCCAGCTCAACAGGAACATCCCCGAAAAACATCATCATCAGCCAGGTCGAGAGGGGAAGATTAAAAACCAGATAGGTGATAATCAGCGTGATGTATGTATCGAGAACACCGAAGAAATTAAAGATGAAAAAAATTGGTAGTATGATCGAAACAGGTGGAAACATTCTAATCGAAAGGATCCAGAACGAGAGATTGTCACCACCTGCATACTTGGGCCAGCGTGCAAAGGCATACCCGGCCAGTGAACCGAGCACCACAGAAAGGGCTGTGGATGAAGTGGAAATGATGATGCTATGGAGCAGCGATCCCGTTGCCATCCTGTTGACGAAAATACCTCTGTAGGCAATAGTTGTGGGATTTTTCGGAAAAAATGTTGGCGGGATGGTATTCACCTCTGCCATGGTTTTGAAAGAGGTATTAAAGGCCCAGTAAATGGGAAATACCATGAAAATAAAGAATATTCCAATGAATATGAATCCCAATATTTTCACGATTTGAAGATGCCTTTTTCTCAAAGTACCGCCTCCGGTAGCCTAATGAATTTTCTGCGCGTAGAGTATCTTCTTCATGAATCGTATGAATAGCGTGATAATGGCAACAGAACCCAGGGCGATGACCCATACCATAGCTGTTGCCTGGCCGATATTGAATTGCTGAACCCCGACAAGGTATCCCAAATAGGAGGGAAGCTCCGAGGCTCCGCCCGGACCTCCTGAAGTCATTACGGTCACCTTGTCGATGAACTTGTAACAATCCATGAAGCGAATTATGAAGGCGATTGCAATCAGCTCGCGCAGCATGGGGAGCGTTATTCTGGTAAGGGTCATCCAGGGAGTCGAGCCGTCGACCCTCGCTGCTTCATAGACACTCTCCGGCAGAGACACCCTCCCCGAATAGATAATCATGAGTGGCAACGATGTCCATTCCCAAATGTCGGCAATCATAATCGATGTAAGGGCGAGTTTTGGACTGAGCCAGTTTATCGGTTCCTTGCCAAATAGAGCGTATAAAATTGCATTTACCACACCTCCCATCGGGTTTAAAATAAACCGCCACAATACCCCGACAACAGAGGGAGGCATCATCATCGGAATGATGAAAATAACAAGGAGAACGAGTTGCAGCCTCCTGTTTTTAATCAGCTCGTACAGAAGAAGTGCCATGACAATTGCCAGTACCATCTGGGTGCTAACACCGACAAGCAGGTAGTAGGCAAGGTTTCGCACCGATTGCCAGAAACGAGTGGATGTAAAGAGCCATTTATAGTTACCCGCACCAATGAATTTGGCAGCTCCGACGATAGGGTTGTACTGGTGCAGGCTATAGAAAAGCGACCAGAACATGGGGTAGATGACAATCGCAACAAGCACGAAAAGTGCAGGAGCAACGAGTAGAAAGGGTGTTGTATTCTTAATGATGACCAACTCTTCCTTGGGTGGTTTTTGCTTTTTTGCCATATTTCTCCCCATTTCAGTATTTATCAATCGAAATTGTATTCATATAGAGAGACGTATTTTATTTAAAATAAGGCTGCAGAGTCCCGTTTATCGCGGGACTCTGCTTCTTTTTCCTTACCAGTAGCCCATCTTTTTTGCCGTTTCAACAAATACAGCATACTGTTGCTTCTGACTGTCGTACCCGTATTTCTGGACAATAGACTCCCATTCTTCAGCCGTCTTCTCAAGCGCCTGTCTCGAGGTCAGCTCGCCCGTTACAGCTTTCGCCACATTTCTTCCAAGGGCTTCAGCATACTCAACGGCCCCAGTCCAGTTGAACTGCGGGTATCCGACCTTGACATTTGCAAGTCCGGCTGCAAGATGGTTCTTTGCGGTATCGATGCTTTTAAATATTCCCGCATTGGTTGGCCACAACTCTGAGGTTCCTCTCAACGGATTCGGAGTGAGATACTCCTCGGGAGTCTCGTAGTGAACCTTCATAAAAGGATCTGAGCCACTGTACTCATCCGCAACATAGTGAACACTGTAATCCTGATGGCTGAGCCTGTATATGAAGTAGAATGCAGCGTCCTTCCTCTCCTGCGGAATCTTTGCGGGAATCGAGCAGATCCTGTCATAGAGGAGCAGAGAGCGGTGTACAACCTTGTTTCCCTTTCGCCATCCCGGTACAATGGTTGCTGCTTGATCCTCAGCCATATCCGGAACCTGCTGTGCAGTAAACTCACTCAGGTCAATCCACCACAGAGCCATAAGGGTACTGCCATTCTGCCATGTCTTGATCGTTTCGTCGATACCCATGCTCTCACCACCGGGCGGTGACCATCGAATAACCTTCTTCCACATCTCCAGTGCCTCTTCAGCCTCTGGGCTTGCGATAAGCGGATTCATGTTCTCATCAAAATATTTAGCCCCATTTGCAACGGCCAAGTCGAAGAAGAAACCCCATGCGAATGCAGGTGGATTGACGACCATCTGGGAGCCATAGATACCATCAGGTGTTTCTTCGGTAAGGAACTGAGCAACCTTGAGATAATCATCCCAGGTCTCAGGCGGGACGAGTTCCATTTTAAACCTTCTTTCAAACTTCTTCTTCATATCTGCGTCATTGAAGTAGGAAGGTCGATAATGGAGAAGATGAATATCGCCATCAACCATAACGCCGTAGGTTTCGTCTCCCCAGAAGTTGTAGAAGTTCTTATACGCAGGCATCACCTGGTCCCAGTACTCCTCGGTTCCACCATACTGTGCGAAGTAAGAGTTCAAGGGTTCAAGGGCACCCATATTAACAAAATCACCGAGAAACATTGGTGAGTAGACCATGAAATCCCATCTCGGTTTGGCGGCGAGGAGCTGCGGAACAATCTTGGCATGGCCCTCTCCAATCTTGAACATCTCACGATTCCCGATTCCAACCCCGCACTCCTTGCTTATGTGGGGACCAACAAACTCGATGGTATTGATCCAGTTCGAGTCTTGCACATAGCTCAGGTCTATACCTGAAAACTTGTTGCTGTTCAGGGGAACCGGAAATTCCTCCATAACCTTTTTTCCCTCGGGTACCTTACCAGGAGCCTCCTCCTTGCCCGAACCGGCAAAAAGATTTGTACCGGTTTTAAGCATCGAACCGGCCAGAAGAGCGCCGCCAGCTATCTGCCCTGATTTCTTCAAGAAATCCCTGCGACTCAACTTCTCTGAAGTAGACTGCTTCTGCTTCTCTTTCATACGAACCCCCTCTCGAATAATTTATAATGCTAAACTATACATACACAGAGAAGTATTGAGTTACATACTCATCTGAGACATACTATTATATGTAACGTGAATATATTGTCAATAAAAAGTCGCAAGCGGCTCATTTGACAATTATCATGCCTCTTTTTTCAGATATTTAATCAGATGAGGGATCATTTCCTCTACATCTCCAACCAAACCAAAATCTGCCATTCGAAAAATCGGTGCATTTCTGTCCCTGTTAACGGCTATCACCTTTTCTGATTCACGCATTCCCATAAGATGTTGAATCTGACCAGATATACCACAGGCAATGTAGAGCTTGGGTGTAACCGTTTTGCCTGTCTGTCCAACCTGATGCTGATGTGGAATCCAACCTTCATCAACGGCTGCCCTCGAAGCTCCAAGCGCAACCCGTGATTTGCCCACATACGCGGCTAGAGTCTGTACAAGCTCCTCAAGAAGCTTAAAATTCTCCTTGCTCCCCATGCCCTTGCCGCCGGATACTATATAATCAGCCTCTTCAACACTTGCAAAGGGAGATACCTCTACAACCTCCTCCAGCAACCGTAGACGTATACTTCTCGGGTCTATATCGACCTCAATAGTTATTATCTCTGCAGGTTTTTCTGATTGTACGGGTTGAAACAGACTTTTCATTACCCGTGGTCTTACCGTTGCCATTTGCGGTCGATGGTTGGGTGTAATGATAGTCGCAATTATATCACCACCAAATGTGGGGCGCATCTGGAGGAGGTTCCCATTTCTGTCAACATCCAAGCAGGTACAATCTGCAGTTAAACCTGCATCCAGCCGGGCTGCCACACGGGGTGCGAGATCCCGCCCCAGATGGGTGGCACCAAAAAGAACAATACTCGGTTTATACCTCGCGAGTATTCCAGTCATAACATTTGTGTAAATATCTGTATTGTATGAATTCAGGGGATCAGCCTCAACAACATATATCCTTTTTGCGCCGTAGCGTGACAAAAGAATCTGGTCAGCATTTTGTCCTGCACCGAGAACCACTGCTGAACAGGTTTCTTTCAACCTATCCGCCAATTGTCGAGCTGCTCCCATTATTTCCAAAGCTACCGGTTTTATTGCACCCCTTTCCCTCTCTATAAACGCCATGACTCCTGAGTAGTCAGAAATGTCCTTTTCGATTTCTCTTCTTCTAATAATAATTGCTTCGACGGGACATACATTGACACAGGCGCCACAGAACACACAGAGGTCGTTGAATACAGGAGCACTATTATCGAATGTGAGAGCTCCGAAACTACAGTGTGTTTTACATATACCGCAGCTGGTGCACAGTATTTTATCAACTCTGATAATCACCGGACGATTCCTTCGCTCTTAATTATATTGAGGATATACTCCCCCACCTTTCGAAGGAGATCCTCTCCTTTCTCACAGGGGCCAAAATTCTTATCTTTTTGCTCTATTCCTCCCATTATTATCCTTTTAATCTTTTCATGAGCAGGTAGTTGACTCTCTATGACAAGCTGTGCTCTCCTCCGGTTCATTGCTCTGTTTACCTCGATCACCCTCGTCGGTGACAGATCCGCTCCAAACTCACCTCTATCCAGACCTAGCGCTTTCAGTGAAATGAGCTCCGATGTCTTTCCTTTTGCAAGTTCTGAATCAGGCTCCCGTGGTGTGTTGATTCCTTTTACAACTGAAACAAGAATTGGAAGCCTTCCCCGGACGATCTGATAACCCGTATCGGTCTCCCTTGTAAGTGTAGCAGTTCGTTTTTTCTGTTCAAGCTCGATACGATAAACATAGGTAACCTGAGGAATATTTAATTTTTCTGCAAGCTCAGGTCCCACCTGAGCTGTACTCGAATCAGCTGTTTCAAGCCCGCAGATAACGAGGTCGTAGGCGAGCTGTTTTATGAGGGCAGCAAGTGCAACAGCCGTGACCCAGGTATCAGATCCGGCAAGACGAGAATCGGATAACAACAATCCCTTATCAGCTCCCATCATGAAGGATGTGATCAGTACATCCTCAGCCTGTGATGGCCCCATGGTAACTGCTGTTACCGTACCGCCATATCGTTCTTTTATCCTGACCGCCTCTTCAACTGCGAACAGATCAAAGGGATTTATGATACTTGAAACATTTTCACGAATAAGGGTATGAGTCTTGGGATCCAGCCGGACGTCCCCTATCTCCGGAACCTGCTTTATACAGACGATTGACCTGATTCCCCGATCCATACTTTTCTCGGTGATCATTTATGGTACTGAAACAATATTGCATCACAATATGTACATAACGAAAAAAACGTGCTTCCCACGCTAGCACGAGAGACTATATTCGCCTCCCCAGTTCCTCAGCATCAAGGATTGCCTGCTGTATGAGTCTAGGAGCCAGTGCGTCGCCAATTCGGTAAAGTTCCGGGGTATCGTCCTTCAATTCATCATAGAGCTCTTTTATCGATTCATTCCCAACCGACATAACAACCGTATCAACGTCCTGAATATACTCAGATTTTTGCGTATACACATTTGCAATTATAACGCTACTATCCCTGACCTCCTTAATTTCAGTATTCGGAATCAAGGTCACATCCTTGTCCAGAATTCTTTGATAAGAGAGACAAACGTTGCTTGGTTCGAGCTGCTCGCCCACGTAGAAGCCTGGAGTTACTATTTCCACTTTCAAACCACGGTTTACCAAGAACTCGGCTGTACCGAGTCCGGGCCATCGACGGGTTATATCAAATACTACTATATGCAACCCAGGATCCACCTTTTCTAGTAGTATATCCCACACTGTCACTACCCGGTTTCTATCGACTCCCGTTATGTTTGAATACACCGGTCTCGATCCTGTTGCAAGGATCACCGTATCTTTTTCTAATTCTCTGATAGATTGAGCATTCAGCTGCTCTGATAAGTGAATATCGACCCCTATCTTTTCAATCTGTATTGCGAGATATCTCGTTACATCTTTAATCTCTTCCCGGTAGGGAATTCGCGCTGCAATGTTCACCTGACCACCAAACTCTTCATTCGTTTCATAAATAGAAACGGAGTGACCCCGCCTTGCCGCAACCTCCGCCACTTTCAACCCCGCCGGGCCTCCTCCGATGACAATGATCTTTTTTGACTTGGAAACCGGCTTTAGCGTACCAATTCCATAGACAGCCTCTCTTCCGGCTGAAGGATTGTGTATACACCTGATCGGTTTATCCTGCATTACTTGATATACACAGGCATCCTGACAGGCAATACAGTGCCGGATATCCTCCTCCCTTCCCTCTTTCGCTTTCAGGGGGAATTCTGGGTCGCAGATAAGCTCCCTAGTCATACCAATGAAATCGGCATTCCCGTTTTCGAGAATTCTCTCTGCCAGTGCCGGATCGTTAATCCTGCCAAAAGCAATAACTGGGAGTTCGGTACTCTGCTTTATCTCCGCACTCAGATATTCTGCAAAACCGAGGGGGATACACATGGGAGGAATCTCCATATAAAAGGCACTGAAGCAGCCGGCATCACAGCTGATGTAATCAATTTCATCTGTCTGTGCAAAGGATTTAACTATTTCTTTGCCAAGTTCTGTTGAATATCCCCAGGGGGTAAATTCGTCCATGCACACCCGAACTCCAAAGGGAAAATCTGGACCAATTGCCTCTCTTACAGCATGTACCACCTCGATGGGGAAACGCATCCTGTTTTCGAAGCTCCCACCATACTCATCATCCCTCCTATTAAAAAACGGTGATATGAAACTTCTGAGTAGCCCGTCGTGGGCCGCTCCCTTGATCTCCACACCATCGAATCCACCCTCTTTGACATTACCTGCAGCTGTAGCGAAAGCCCTTACAACCTCCTTTATATCGTGGATTTCCATCTCTTTGGTGTTGTAATGGTAGCAAGGTTCGGACATCTGCGTCGGTGCGAGAAGGAGATGGGGAGGATGGGTCAGTGTGGAGTGTCCGCCATGGCTAAGTTGAACAAAAATCCTGGAACCGTACCGATGAACCGAATCACTCATCTTTCTGTAACCCGGGATCACTTTTGGGTCCCAGGCCTCGATGTATTTCCTGGACATTTTACCCAGAGGATGGACAGCATGACTATCGATGATCAACAGACCTACACCCCCTCGTGCCCTTTCAGTAAAGTAGTTTATGTGATTCTCCTGAATCGTTCCGTCTTCTGTTTCCAGTCCACCGTAATGGGGAAGAAAGACGACCCTGTTCGGTATTGTAAGGGAAGCGATTTTACCAGATGAAAAGAGACGTGGGTACGTATCGCCCATTTTTACTCCTCCTCATAGGATAATTCGAATTTTCAGTTTTCAATTACAAGGGAGAGATACGTGCA
>CAYFYU010000056.1:0-2206 GCA_964347455.1 uncultured Spirochaetota bacterium
GCTCCGCTTCACCTCACACCTACGCATGTGAGACTAACTCTGGAAGTGGTACAAATTGTGGGGGCTGGTCATAGGCTCATTTTTCTCCCCGAAATATGTGCATTCTCTTTTTCTATTCCAATTTTCTTGACAAAATATCATTCCAAAGTAGGATAGTGGAGAAGATGGAAGATATAATTTGTTAATTGTACTTCCCACCACAGTTGATCACTTTTTTGTGTTGCAGTATAGATATTTCTGTAAATCGCAAATTATAACTCTATCAATCAAGTATTAACCTTTTGTGGCTAAAGGGACATTATTCCATTTGTTATCAACTAAAGGAGGATACCATGACCAACAAAAGGACAATCGGGTTCTGGATTGTGACGACTATTGGGATATTGTACTTCTTTGTTATAGGTCTAATGGGACAGGTGATGACGGTTATTAACTATGATTTCGCCGTGTCGATCGGTATGCAAGAGCCAGTTGACGTGTTCGGTGAAATGGGAGTAGCTGTGGAAAGAGGACTTGGGGTGGGTGATATGACCATTCATCTACCTCTTCTCGCTATTGGTCTTGTCGGACTATGGCTCAGGAAACCGTGGGGACTATTTGCGATGGCAGGTGCTTTAGCTGTTATGGCCTACTGGCCAATTGGCTATATATTCTACATGGCATTCGCCAAGGGTTCACCTGGGTTCAATGTTACTAACATTACCTCCTATATAATAATGCTACCACCTTTTACTGTCTATGGCCTATGGGGATTTTGGTATCTATACAAGAATCGAAAAGTACTAACAGCGACCTAGTAATAGAAATTCCGTCTAGATAATTTTATGTAAACTGATATGGTGAAATATTGTGACTTAATGGGGTCTTTCCTAGAATTGATCAACCCCCATACGTTGTACCACTTCGAGGGTTAGCATCACATACGTAGGTGTGAGGTGAAGCGAAGTGGAAAGACCACGCATCCAATGGTTTAAACACCCTTTAGTAAGTAAGTGGAAATTGAGCAGGGATTAAAAGGTATTGTAATAACATAATGATAAAAGCAAGTCCCCTAATAAATCGAAAAAGAGGTCGCGGCAGAGTTAAACATATCGTCCTATACGTTTCACGTGCATAAGAATAATATTATGATATTCATACAACTGCTGTTCTCATTCGGTATGCGATTAATCATAAGAATCCCACCTTGAAAACTATACTTTCCGAAAATAGTCTCTTAATAGTGTAGAAATTAAACCAAAAAAAGTAAAAAAATAGCCTTTACAGCTTATTTACAGATCCGAACTTTCAGAATAAGCTAATCAAGATACTCACCATTTTCGCAATATAATTACATTGAGCATGCTTTGAAAAGTTTTAGAAATTAAAATTCACTATTTTTTTATGAATATAGGGCTGAAAAACCACCATGATAGGGAGAGGGAGAAAACGATGGGATTAAGAGATGGGGTTGGAAATGAAGTTAAGCTTTATTTAGAACAGATTGAAAAAATACCTGCCATATCCAAAGCGGAAGAAAATTTTTGTGCAAGAGAAGCGGCGAAAGGTAGCCGCAGAGAAATAGAAAAATTGATTGTTTCAAATCTTAAACTTGTCATAAGTATTGCTGTAAAGTATAAAAATCTAGGGCTACCTTTTGAGGATATAATCAACGAAGGCAACATGGGACTTATATGGGCTGCAACCGAGTTTGATGTAAAAAATAGTACTAATTTTGTATCTTATGCTCGATGGTGGATTCGGCATTATATATTGAAAGCAATTTTTGAGAAATCACCGCAACTACATGGACCGGTAAATTTTCAATCGTACAATGTAAAGAAAAGTAAGAAGTCAGAATCTGAAAATTCCCTTGAACGTAGTCAAATGAAGGGTGAAAGGAATAAACCCGAAGCCCATAAGAGTACGTTTAGAGGATACGGGCCCAAAACACATTCCAAATCTATATTTGAAAGCAATAAAAAGAAAATCATCGAAAATCTTATACGTAAATTAACACCAAATGAGCAAAACTACCTTATATCAAGTCCTTTTGGCACATTGTACAATTTGACAAAGGAGAAGATTAGACACATAGAAAAAGGAGCGTTAGAAAAACTCAGGTATTCTCTGACAAAGAAAAAAGCAATGGATTATGTGTAATTGATGAACATGGAAATTCGAGTGATTCTGGCAGATGATCATACCGTTGTCAGGGATGGGATTA
>CAYFYU010000056.1:2306-14119 GCA_964347455.1 uncultured Spirochaetota bacterium
CTGAAGAGATAGTACGGGCTATCACCGAGGTTTACAATGGGAGGTACTATTTGAGTCCGGCTGTGTCGAGTACTCTAAAAAATGATAAAGCTTAAAAGAAAAGCCAGTGTGTGTGATCGCGAAAAGAAATAAATTGTACTTTATAATTATATAAACTTAAACAGAGGCACGGTAAGTGAGGACCGGGTACCTTTACCAGGTATTGACTTAATGAGTAAACGTCCTCCGAATGGTTCAAGTCGCTCGCGAATATTAAAAAGGCCGAAACTTCCAGGCTTGCTTTCAATATCAGAAAGGACAAATCCAACACCATCATCCTCTACAGCAACTCTAATATTATTGGTGTCTCGTTTTATAGATATTTTTGCGTGCTTCGCTTGAGAATGTTTGACGACATTCGTGAGCAGTTCACTGATCGCACGGAACAGAATAACACGAACATCTTCCTCTAACGGCTTATCTTTGTGGTCATCTTCATAAGAAATGTCGATATTTTGTATCTTCTTTGTTTGTTCCACAAGCCATTCCAGAGCTGCCTCAAGTCCTGCTTGATGCAAAATTGGGGGGCATAGCTCAAATATCAGTGAGCGAGTTGCCTGTATGGTTTTATCAAGTAGTACACGGATTTCATCTACCTCTTTTATAAGATCTGCCTTGTCGATCGATTTACGTAGGAGCCCCAATTTCACATTGGAAATCGCAAGGTACTGTCCTACACTGTCATGGAGGTCTGCTGCAAGCCGTTGTGACTCCCGCTCTGTGGTAAATGACATATCGGACGCCAAACCTCTTAATTTTTCTTGATACACGAGTAATTTTTTTTCGGCCTTCTTACGTTCCCCAATTTCTTTCTTCAAAGCCCTGTTGGCTCTGATCAATTCATCTTCAGCATATTTCTGTTTCGTAATGTCTTCATGAACTCCCAACCAGACTTTACCGTATTCAGGATGCTCAAACTCAGAAATGTGAACCCTGCACCAGAAAATTGTTCCAACTTTCTTGACATTTTGAATAGTATGCATCGCTACACCATGTTTTGATAGATCCTTTAAGATTTTTTGGGTTAAATGATCGATGCTTCCCTTTTTGTTTTCATGGATCAGGATAGTTATAGGTTTACCTAAAAGCTCGCCTGGAGTGTAACCGAACATCCTATCGAAATGGGGATTGGTATAGACAATCACTTTGTCTTCGCTTCTGACTAAACAGACTCCCTCGGATATATTTTTTAAAATGACTCCATGAAGCTTCAGTTTCTCCTCCGCCTTTTTTTGTTCTGATATGTCCCATTCAATTCCAACCCATCTTATCGGCAGCCCCTCTTCGTTTCGCTGGATTTTTCCTGTACTACGAAGCCAGCGAATACTCCCGTCTCGGTGTCGTATTCGATATTCGCTTTCATAACGATTTGTCTTGCCCTCGAAATGGTTACGGGCAATTTTTACGGTTTCTTGCAGGTCCTCCGGGATGCATTGCTTATCCCAGGCCTTTATGGAATTGGGAAATTCTGTATCCTTGTATCCTATGAAGGATTTCATTCTTGGAGAAATAAACCTTTCATCCCTTTTGGTACCATAGGACAAGTCAGGCTTAAGTTTCACATACCAGATTCCACCGCCTGAACCGTCAATGGCAAGCTCAAGCATCTCCCTGTTTTTAATCAATTCATGTACCGATTGTGTATATGTTGTTTTGATTTGTTCCAGTTCGGCTGTTCTTCGACGTAGTAAATGTAATTCCCCTATTAATTGCTCTTTTGTCTTTTTTTCATCTTTCATATTTTTCTCTCCGCCAATCGATCAAAGACAATATCTCACTATTGCAAGCCAAATAGTTTATTTGAGAGGTGATTCTCATGATAAATAATTGTTTGTGCGACAATTAATTGTGAATGGATATTAGAATTTTGTAATACTACTTGTTGTCCCCTATCGTTAGCCTTAAGTATAGCAGATGTTTAGTTTGATGAATAGCCCAAACTGACAGGTTCTTTGAGTCTTCATTAGGAGTACCTTTCAATTGAATAAAGAAATAAGTAATTTATATGACATATTCTTGACATACTGTCGAAAAGATGTTTATTCTGTAGGATGAAAACAAGGATTGGAAAAGGTAATGATTTAAAGAGGGGTGTTGGATGGAAATTCGAGTGATTCTGGCAGATGATCATACCGTTGTCAGGGATGGGATTAAAACCATTGTGGATAGACTCGGTAAGCAGATTAGGGTTATTGGAGAAGCATGCAACGGCAGGGAAGTGCTGGAAATGGCTCGAAAGAACCCTGCCGATGTGTACGTTCTGGATATAGCGATGCCGGTATTGAACGGGATAGAGGTTATTGAGAGGTTGCTGAAGGAGCGGCCGCAGAGCAAGGTGGTTATATTGAGCATGTACAACGACAAGGTTCTTGTAGAGAGGGCATTAAAGAGTGGGGCGATGGGGTATATATTGAAGGAGAGTGCGGCTGAAGAGATAGTACGGGCTATCACCGAGGTTTACAATGGGAGGTACTATTTGAGCCCGGCTGTGTCGAAGTTTGTGGTACAGGGTTTTGTTTCGGGTTGGACAAAAAAAGGAGAATGGGAGGATGAAAGTGCACTGACCACCAGACAGAGGGAGATTTTAAAACTTATATGTGAGGGGTACACAGAAAAAGAGGTCGCAGCAGAGTTAAACATATCGTCCTATACGGTTCACGTGCATAAGAGTAATATAATGAAGAAACTCGATATTCATACAACTGCTGGTCTCATTCGGTATGCGATTAAGCATGGGATAATACAGTTATGAAGTTGGTTCTGTTATTGATTGAACAACTCATGTAATATGGTATTAATCAAAGTTCTTAAAAATTCTCGCCTTCATAGTATTCTATCCAAGTCATTCATTACTACAATCATAAGAATCCCACCAGTTGAAAACTATACTCTCCGAAAATAGTCTCTTAATAGTGTAGAAATTAAACCAAAAAAAGTAAAAAAATAGCCTTTACAGCTTATTGTCTGAACCGAACTCAATATGCAATGTAATTATGTTTTTTAAATATTCTAAAAATCTCGTGTATCTGTTATCTCATCTCCAAGTTCAAAGCGATTTCATGGTCAATACAAAGGAACGATCGGTTTCTCATCTGCGAAAAAACTCGTGGAGGAACACTGTGCAAATCAATACCAAGGAGGTGAAAAGTACTAATTACTGAATGTGCAGTGACTCGCCACTTATCCATATAAACCCCATAGTATGAAAGGATTAAAAATTATGAGAAAACTGTATCAGTTTTTAGCAGGACTGGCAGTGTTGACTGCTCTGGCGTTACTTGGCTCTTGTGCCTTGGAAAACACGTCTGAGGTGGGTAAAGCACACGTATTCGAAAAGGATTCAAAATTTAAGGGTTTTGAAGCCGGCAATTCTGCCGGGTATGTAGGAGCTATTCCGGGAGGATCTCTTGACCCCACTTCGATTCCAAAGTATGTGACGCCCCTTGTAAAACCTCCTGTGATGCCGAGATTAGAAAAGCAGAATGTGAAGGGCAGTAAGAACATCGAATATTATGAGATCGCCGTACGGCAGTTCCAGCAGCAGATCCTTCCGGCATTTGATAACTTGGGTGTCCCCACTAATTTACCAGCAACAACAGTTTGGAGCTACGGCCCGGCCGATGATCTGATTGGTGGTATGGCTCGGCATGTCTCCCAGGGCGGCCGTTACTTCTACCCGGCCTTTACCATTGAGGCCAAGTGGCAGAAGCCGGTGAGGGTAAAGTGGGTTAACGGACTTGTGGATGGAGGTAACAACTTTCTTCCACATCTCCTGTCCATCGACCAGACCCTGCACTGGGCCAACCCGGTAGGACCTCGCGATGCCAAAGGCTTCGACCCTGCTCCATATATGGGCCCAGTCCCCATGATCACCCACGTGCATGGTGCCCATACGACCGAGGACAGCGATGGGTACCCCGAGGCATGGTACCTACCTGATGCCGGTAATATCCCAGGATATATTGAGTATACTACCGGGACCTTCTACGATTACTTCAACAATAAATACAGCACGGGATGGGGACCCGGTTTCGCCACGTTCACCTACCCCAATGACCAGCGTGCAACGACTCTCTGGTACCATGACCATACCCTGGGCATGACTCGGGCAAACGTGTATGCGGGACCGGCCGGTTTCTATCTCATCCGGGGTGGGCCCGATGATATGGTGCTCGACAGCAGGGATGGTACCGCGGCGGTGTTGCCCTCTGGAGCACCCGGCAAGGGCATCGATCCGTTCGGTACCTTCTATGAAATACCGATTGCCATACAGGACCGCTCGTTCAATGACGATGGATCGCTCTTTTACCCGGAAAACCGGGCTTTCTTTGAAGGCTTAAATGTGCCGCCCACCGTACCCTATCTTGATATTCCCTTTATACCGGAAGCAGGTGTAAGTGGACCAAGCGACGTAGCACCTATATGGCAGCCCGAGTTCTTCGGAAACACCATGGTCGTGAACGGCCAGACATGGCCCTTCCTGGAGGTCGAACAGCGTTGTTACCGTTTCAGGTTGCTCAACGGGTGCAACTCCCGTTTTCTGATCCTTGATTTCAGTCAAATCACAGGCGTGGAAGTGTGGCAGATAGGCGCTGAGGGCGGCTTTCTGGCAGCACCGGTTAATATCACTGCTGATCACGGGAACCAGCTGCTCATGGGACCTGCCGAGCGCGCAGACGTCATCGTGGACTTCACAAACGTCCCGCAGTCATTACCGGGAGAAGGTTATATTCTAGGAAATCTTGGTCCGGACGAGCCCTTCGGCGGTGGTGTGCTCGGAATCGATTTCGACCCGGCTGATCCTGGGACTACCGGCCAGGTCATGCAGTTTCGCGTCATTCCTATCGTGGGCACGGATATTTCAACACCTCCGCAGTTTCTTCAGTTACCTGTGATCACGCCACTTGTCGTGCCGCAGAATTCATCACGAAATGTGACCCTGAACGAGGAGGAGTCCAAGACAGTGTTCGTGACCGAAGATGTCGCTGGAAATCTTATTTTCGATCCCACGAGCGATGTACCCTTTGGTCCAACCGCAGCACTGTTGGGCACGCTCAATCCGGACGGCACGGGCAATCCGCTCTTGTGGAATGACGATATCACGGAAAATCCTGCCCTTGGTGCTACCGAGGAGTGGGTTATCTACAACTTCACCGCTGACGCACATCCGATCCACATCCACCTAGTGCAGTTCCAGGTCGTGGATAGAGAGGAATTAGCTACTGACGCTGAAGGTGTTGCGCTTCAACCTGCTCAATTAACCGGTGCTCCAAGACCTCCTGAGGCATGGGAGAGTGGATGGAAGGACACCGTCATTGCCTACCCGGGCGAGGTGACCCGTGTCAAGATGAGGTTCGACATGGAAGGATTTTATGTGTGGCACTGCCACATCGTGGAGCATGAAGACAACGAAATGATGCGGCCATACTACGTGGGTAATGGAATTCCAGAAATTCCAAAAGATTAAAGCATCTACGCAATAGCATTGGTCCAGTTCAATCGTTGATTTTATTTTAAAGAATCGAGAGAAGGGTTCGTCTAAAAGACCCTTCTCTTTTTTAAATTTTTCAAAAGAAACAGGTCCAGCACAACAACAAGCGAAAACTACAACACTACTGGAGTTCATGCTGAAAACGATCTAATATCTCATTACATGTATTAAAACAACTGAAATATCCCAGATAGTAAACATACGCTAATTTGAATGGGCTGGTTGGATTCAGGTAACCTGAAAAGGTAAATGGCGCCGTAGTTTTTAAGCTTTTCATGATACCGGTCGCATTTCAGAACTGTTCCGCATGTTTATGGAGGACACGTAATGGGATAGCAAAGTATTAACGATAAACGTTTGGCGTTACGTCTAGTCCTGTACAGACTCGCTGCACAGGACTGCCTGAAGAGCATACGGGGACAGCTAAAATCGCTATCCACGACGTCCTGTTGTTAATTGACGCGGCGAGCGGAGACTTACATCTTTAACTTTTTCACCCTGCATCGATGCTGTGGACAACCCGGCACCAGCCCTTCCGGCCACTGACATTGACTGAGATGACCGCAAAATCCAAGATCCGACGGTTACTGATACAGGTAATGGCACTGCGCCCATAGTTGATATGGGAGCCCATGAGTTTACTGGATGACAGGATTGTAAAATATGTGAAAATTACTCGAAACAGCTAGGTCCTGCCAATATGACGAGATAGCGGATTGAATTCACCAAAACTTGAGTGAAACCCCTTTCAAAATGAATAATAGGATCGAACGTGCTACATGCCTTCGGCATTTAGGAAACCGATAGACCTCGTAGACGTGGTTATACTCAATAATAGTATTCACAAAGAATTGAATAAACCCGAGATTCCACGCAGCATAACCTCGTATAACCGAACATAACTAAGAAATCTCTAAATAGTTACAATATTGTTACAATATCACTCCAATTTATTCCTGTAATCCGATCATTAAAAATGTATCAGCAGCCGGGTTATTATTCTCAATAATCGGGTGTAGTGACGATTACTCTCAGTTTCAAAATGGTTCGTTTTTTGGGGGGCAGGCCATCTATGCAAGATAGAACGACAGGTATATTTAGACAAATAGAAACTCATACTATTACATATAGTCTGATTCCTGATACTGAGGTAAATTTTATAAATCGATAGTTAGAAAATGGAGAGATAACTATGAAAAAGTTCATCGTAATCTACCATGCACCGAGTTCAGCAATGGAACAAATGCAAAATGCTACACTGGAAGAGATGAAGAAAGGAATGGAGCCGTGGATGGTTTGGACAAAAAAATGTGGCAGTGGTTTGGTTGAAATGGGAACCCCTTTAGGTGGCGGACAGAAGTTATCCAAGTCAGGCAGTTCACCCAGCAATAAGGATGTGTGCGGATACAGTATTCTGCAAGCAGAGGACATGGAAGAAGCAAAAGCAATGCTCGCTGGGCATCCCCACCTTGAGTGGGCGGCTGGTTGTGAAATTGAAGTTCACGAATCTATGCCAATGCCAATTTAACAATTAAATTGAATTCTGTTTTAAGTTATACACAGAAAAATTGAGGATTTTGAAATGAATGGAGGAAAGTAAACAGTCCCATACTCTGTAACTCTTCGAGAGTTAGACAAATAGGCATAGGTATGATGTGGAGGGAAAGCGAATACCTTCGCTCCCATCGAAATAATGACCTCCGGCGCAGTAGGTCGATACACCATGGAGCTTTGCTGTCGTATATGATTGTATTCTCGTTTCAATCGCTCTACAATCATTTTCGCTTCGAGTAACACGCCCAACATCTCTCCAACACTTCATTGGAGACTGTGCAAAGGCTCGGGTTCGATTGCCACGGAAAGACTCTTCTCTGATATATATATATGTATGGAATGCCGAACCCCTTTCGAGTACGTAAGGATAATACCTTCTGACTTATGTTTCCTTATACGTCAATGAAATACCCAGGGGTGAGAAGTGCCCATCCCTACTATCATGAACACCCCGAAATTAATTAGACATATCAATTCTTGACAAAATATCGTGGCTCGGGTAACTTGTTTGCACAAAGGCTGGCGTTTTCCATCGGCTAGATTAGTCGGAGATAAATGATGTAAAAATCGATTGATCACAACTTAAAAAAATCACTATCAACCGTTGAAGGTATCTTTGCCAAGGCACATTATTGAACCATCGTTAATGCAGAAGCATGTACTGGCTACCACATTGATGCAATTACACTCAAGTTATAACCAGACATTGAAATAGTCACCATCTGTAAATTTTAAGGAATGGGAACAGGAGCGGCTTCGCAATCGTGGTCTGCTATGATAAACAATATCCTTCAGATTATAAGAGGTAATAGATGAAGATCATCGGGTTCAGCACTGGTGTCATTGGCCGTGACTCGAATGTAGACCGTATAGTCAAGGCTATCATTGATAAGAGCGGCTGTGATTCAAAATTCGTTAAACTCACCGATTTTGACTACTCTGCCTGTAAGGGGTGTGTTTGGCTGTGTGCCGCACCCGAAATGTGCCGACTTGAGGACGACCTGATGCCCTATTATCAGAAAGTAAAAGAAGCTGATGCGGTAGTCTTGGGAAGTCCTATCCATTTTGGTACTATAAGTGCCAGCATGTCCGCTTTCATTTCCCGCTTGTGGGGATTTCGACACGTGAACTTTGCCATTAAGGATAAACCCTTTGTCCTTGCACTTTGTGGCTTAGGCATAAGTCAGGATACCGCGGAAGAAGATTTCCGTAGGGCACTCAAGTCTTTCAGGGTCAACATTCTAGATATAGTTAGATATACTTCGAAAATACCCCCCTGTTACAGGTGCGGTCGGCATCAGGAATGCCTCATCGGCGGTGCATATAAGCTATTGGGCGATAGAGCCTGTACTTTGACCATTACTCAGGAACTCTTCCGTAGATGGGAAGACGATTCCGAGACCGTAACTAACGTTGAAGCAGCCGCTGAGAAACTTAGAAACTCCGTAGCCATGCCCACTTAGTTCAAGCTCGCAACCAGAGTAAATTAAACATTTCGATTTAACTGCATAAAGACTATCTTCACCCAGTTACTATTTTCGATAGCTGCAATAAGATTGTGATTGGGTGAAAATTGTAGCAGCGGTGAAACAAAAGAATAGCTTTGTTACCAACGCCAACTTGAGGCATTATAGTCTCGGCTTGATTGCCGTTCATCCAATCGAGAGCCTCTAGCTTGAGATTGTCGTCAATACTGTTTCTGCGGTAATCTAGTTCAACGAATATTGATTCTAAGCATCCCATTCCTTCTGAAGAAACGGTACTCGGGAATAACGGGAACCTTAACAGAGATTCCCATTTAGCAACCGCAGGGAACCCTCCTGCACATATATACGTATGTAAGTCTTTCAAAGAGCGTGAGGTAAGTCGCCCTCCTTTTATAGATTTCCCCCCCGAACCTGACATAATATCTAGTCCAGTTTTTGAGGCGGATCAGGATTCTCCTATACAACGATTAATGCGGGTGTTTAAGGGCTAACATCACAGATCCAGATCATGGGCTCACGGGAGTCCCCCACCTAGTCCGAAAGGAAGAAGGTCCGCATGATTCTGTCCTGGCAAGAGGGTATCCGTTCCGTCACCCTTCCGAGGGACTTCTCCGATTCCACATATCCTTTTGCTAAACCTCGGGATGGCTGTTGCCGTTGGCTTCGGCCCCCCGTATCAGCAGACCTGCCTGCTCCTGCTCCCGCACCCAATCGTTCGCTTTCTCCCAGACAAAGCGTAGCCGGGTCTTACCCAGAGACAGGATGTAGTCGTGCTTGAGGTTTTTCTGAATGTACGGATTGTTCTTGACCTTGGTCTTGTTAAGGCTGCCGAGGTCGAGCACGGTAAAATGATCCCCCCGGAACACGATCTGACAGTGTTTCCGTGAAACGTAGGGGTCCGGGAGCACCAGATCACACTCCGGTGCCCTGCCGATAGTCACAGTTTTATCGGTGATCGGGAATATTAGCCCCTCCCGGTCTCCATCAAGAACTTCCAAAAACACGTCAGGGGGAAAAGGTAAATCTGACTGTTCCATTGTAGTCTCTCCAAGTATTTCTCTCTTATTTTAGTTTACTTCGATCTCATTACGGGCACAACAAAAATACTCGCCTCACCTGACCCTCATATGCACTACATTCGACATTGCCGATCGCAATCAAACCTTATGGGAAATGCGTACACCCCCTCCCCTCGTTCAATAGTGAAAAATCTATAGGGTACCGTATGTCAGCTTGCGCACAGCTTGTGTCCAGTATCAACTTCTCATGATTCGGTGTTCCCACTCCAGAACCTCCACCACGCTTATCCTCTTTGTCTTTGTTCTGTTCTTCTGATCTAGCCCATACAGTGTACCACTTCGCGGCAAGCCCATCTGAAATCGAAGAATCATGACTTATAAAAATTACTTTCAATAAAATTGCCTATCATTTTTTTGCATTCCGCATCCCTGTGTTATAGAATTTCTAGCATAATGAATAAGGGGCAAAATCCATGAGAAAAGTAATACCTATTGCAGTGTGTGTGATCGGTTCTCTGCTTTTTTTTCTTGGGTGTGCGACGAGTGTTCCCGTGACCGTAACGAAGCCAGCCGAGGTGAACATGTCATCCATGCGCAGGATTGCAGTTTTAGATTTTACCATCACACAGGACCGTTACGAGCTGAGCATTGAGAAGCTTTTCGAGGCTGCACTAGAGGAGCTCTTTGACCTGTCCGTCGGGGAGCACGCCGTCAAACGGGAGATCGAAGAGTACACGACAGAGCGTTTTATCCTCGGTCTCGTACAGACAAACTACTTTCATGTCGTAGGTGCGTCGGAGATTAGGCAATCCATTGATCCCACCAACACCTCAGTAGGCAGTGTTCAGCAGATAGGAGAAAAGGTGGATGCACAAGGTATACTAACCGGTGAAATTTACCGTATAACGGCAGAGGATGAGGAGTTTACAAGAACTGAGGAAGTAACTGATCCGGAGACGGAAGCGGTGTATGAAACAGACATGCCATGGATTCGAAGAACAGCAGTCCTCGGTTTGACATATCATGTTTTTAATACAGAAAGCGGTGCACTCTTTGCCTCTAGAAGCTTTGAAGCCTCTATACAGGATGAGCAGGAGGCAGATAATGAGGAATTCTTAAGAGAGCCCGTGGAGATGTATAGAGAGATTGTCGATACTTTCATTCCGAAGATGATGAAACAGTTGGCACCTTATACGGTGCGTGAATCCCGAAAGCTCATGAAAGACAAGAGCAGCGACCCGAGCATGGAGAGTGCTAAGCAGTATGCAAAAAACGGTGTGTATGACCGTGCGCTCGAGTTGTATCTCGAAGTCTGGAATAACTCGCGAAACCCTGCCGCGGGATTTAACGGAGCAATCATGTACGAGGTGACGAGTGACATCGACACCGCTGTATCCCTGATGAAGGAGGTGGTTGATCAATATCCAGAAAATAAGATCATTCGTGAGTACAACCGATTGCTTGGGGTGAGAGAAGAACAGGAAAGACTGGCGCAACAGCTCTCATGACCAGCTTAAAATGACCATTAGTCCAGGAGACCAGTATCTAAACAGAGATTTCCAGAAAATTTATATTTGTATCGTTATGAGAGTCAATGTTCTTCAAAGATTGATTATTGCTCTTTTTTATAATTTAAAGTATTAAATCTGGTTGTTTTCTTTACATTGTTTTTTAGGGACTGTTATGCTAAGAAAATCGAGAAATAATAAACTTTTTATGTATAACAAGATTCATATTCAATTTTTTAATTGAATCATGTAATACAGAACTGCTGCGAGCTGAGCACTTTGGGCTGCCCGTCAGTCCTTCGGTAAGGATTTGATGAACTTGCCTACCAGATTGAAATTCGCCTGTTCGTGCTTCCATGCTTCGCCATCATGTTGCAGGAAGAACGGATCCGAGGTCCAGACAACAATCATATCGAGATCATCCAGCAGAACGATCAGCTGTCCGCCGTGTCCCCACGCAAAATTGACACGGCGGTTGTCGACGTGGGCTGACCACCACTGATAGCCATACCCTAAGTCGCGGAAGTGACGGCCAACCTTGTTCACTCGATCTAGAGATACCCATGCGTCTTCCGAATAGTTTTGAAGGGAATCATGTACCCAACCGGCCGAAATGATCTGCTTCCCCTCATATACACCGTCGTTGAGATACAAAAGTCCGAATCTTGCCATATCACGTGCCGTAAAAGAGAATTGATTGTAATAATAGCCGGCC
>CAYFYU010000056.1:14129-24536 GCA_964347455.1 uncultured Spirochaetota bacterium
ATCCGCACCGACCAGCGCGGCGCTCCAAGATTTCGCGAGGGCGAGGAATCGACGACCTACGACGGCAGACACTTCTCGGTGCGCATCCGCGAGGGACTCCCCAGCCGGCCCGATCCCGATACCAATCACCCACATTCGTGCCTATGGGCGACAAAAGATGCTCCTGAGCATATGACTTGAGGTCCGCATCGCAGGCCCGTGACACGATCACTCCCAGGAGATAGGACGTCAGATTGCTGTAGTTGAACGCAGTTCCAGGATCGTCGATGAGGGATAAATCCACAAATAGGGAGAGATAGTCGCCCCGTATAAATGCCTCCCAGAGAGCCGGGTCACTCTCCTCCCAAGGGTATCCTGAGCGCATCTGCAACATGTCACGGACCGTGATAAGCTTTTTCCCGGGTTCGGTTATCTGTCCGGCGAATTCCGGAAAGAAGTCCATCATCTTGTGATCAAGGCTTGCCAAGCAGCCCTGATCCAGCGCGATCCCAACCAGAGCCGAGGCATAACTCTTCGAGACAGATTGCGCCAGAGCTTTATGCTCCACCGACCCTTCATTGAAATACCCTTCGGCGATCAGATGACCGTTTTTGACAACCAGCAGCCCATTGAGTCTCTCCATTTCAGCGGCATCGAGATAGAGCTCCGCCACGAGCATCGGATCCAACCCCTGCTCTGCGGGCGTCGACACCTCCCAGTCGTTCCCTGGCAGCGGTGCATACTCAACCGTTTCGAGATCCACAGTCGAAGGCCGCAGCATCTCCGCAATCTTGGGACGGGTTTTTCTTATCCGCTCGAAGTCCAGTTCCAATCCCAGTGGCCCAAGGCCCTGTGCAAGGCTGTCGTAGATGCCTTTGTCATTATCGAAAGGAGTCGCAACGATATCAAAAACAGTAGATCCGCTGTTGTTCCTCACATACTTGTTCGCACCGTTGTCCAGCAGGGCCTTGACGATCTCTGTGCGGCAAAGCAAAGCGGCGAGGTGAAGCGGAGTTGACCCATAGTTGTCACTGATCTTCATGTCAGCCCCAGCCTCAAGCAAGGCCCTGGCAACTTCGGTCTTGCCAAATATTGTGGCAATAATGAGAGGAGTGGACCCATACGCATCTTTTTCATTTAGATCCGAACCAGCCTTAATGTGCTGCCGAATGGCTTCAGTATTCCCCTGAAGGGCTGCCACGTGGATGCTTACACTCGGAGCTGGATTCTCCTGTCCGCAAACCGTTAACGGTGTAAGGAGGGTGACTACGAGTATTGCTGTTATTACTGTTCTCAATACTACCTCCTCAAAGCGGAATAAAGGGCAGCATACCAAATGTTTCAGCAGGTTCAACCTTAGCGTGTCAAGGTCTCTATATGTAGTGTGCATATTTAATTTACAGTTAACGTTTGATTACAAATCTTTTACACAAGAATCAAATTTCTATCAATTATTTTCCCGTGCCATTTGCAGAAAACGAGAGGAAGATTTTATCAGTTATAGAATCGCACCGAGATCTTTAAGGTTAGGAGGTTATTTTATTGCGCCATACAGGCTCGAAGTTGCAACATGACTTCGGCATTTAGGAAACCAAATAACCTTCTGTGCTCAGTTGTACTACTAATATAACCGAGTTTTCGATAAATCGTTACAATAGCGTTGCAATTTCCAATCACGGGGTTCGTCAAGCAAATACACTTCGGGGGTAGTGAAACAGGCGATCTGCTCCTGGGTTTAAGTTTTTGCACGTTGTGTAGGAACATATTGCTAAACAATGTTAAGAAAATCGAAACCAGGTTGAATTAAACAGAGTTACTATTAAAGTTATAGATTCTCGATATATATGAGGCTATATAACTACTTATAAAGATGAAAGAAATAATTAGTATGTTAAAACATCATACTTTATTACCCATCTTGTATAGCTTGAAACCAATATATAATTGCCAGATAGCACCCAGGATCACTCCGATAATGGGAAAAATAATCGGCACCGCCTTCACTATGACAGTCAATGCGCCGAAGAAGGTAAAGACTCCTGCACCAATAACAACATAGCCAATCCCCTTTCCGAAGACCTCCTTCCCCTTCAGCATGACAATGCCAATGATGATAGATGCAACACTGAGGAGGATCAATGCCATCATCGCATAAAGGTTCTGGATTTCAATCGCAAACTCAGCCGATGCCAGGTATGATGCTTTCATTGCTTCATTCGTAGTATCCAGATATCTACTGCTTATTTGGGAGATAGCTAAGATCTGCCCCCTGGATACAAGGAACATAGGCACACATAACAACCATAATGCAGTTGCAATAAACATAGGGGTCTTTTTCACACCTTTCAGAGAAAAATATAAAGCTAGCACACTTGGCAAGAGCAGCACCTCCCCTATTATTGTTAAAGTGAAAAGAGCACTCGGGACAAATGGAACCTCAAGGGCTTCCTTTGCCGGTACCGGAAGAGTTTGTTTGGTAGCAATAACTAAAATAAAATATATCAGAGCGATGGCCGCAGCAGCGAACAAACAAAGTCCACCCCACTTGACAACCCCACTCCAGGATGGATCCAGGTCGATAGCGGTGCCTTTTGTCAATTCAGTCTTTTCTTTATTATTATTTTCTTTTGCAGATTTTTTCATTTATATGTCCCCATATTTTCATTTACCATTATAATATCCATTTTGTCCCAGATATCTAACAGTGATCGATATGAGTAATTACATTTCACCTCTTCGCTATCTTACTTCAGCATGCTAGCATGTCAAGAAAATAGAGCAAATATTAACGTTGTATGGATCGATGTTTACTTTCTTTTTTGAATCCAAAGCTATTTTTATACTTCAGATCTGTTCATTTTATCTAGTTTATATTGGTTTTGGAAGACTCGGAAGCGATTGCAGATAAATTAAATCCTTTACCAATAAGCCATACCGCTAGAACCATTTCATTTAAACCTATTGGAATAGTCAAAATGATTGAGATCATCGAGGCAGGACTAAGGCCGAACATGCCTAGCAGGCCTGCTGCTAGCAACAATACAGCTCCAATTAAGCCCCAGACCGATATAAATCGTGGAATGAGTTTTGATTGATATAATAAATAATTCAAAATTAGAGCACCTATGCTAAAAGCAATCATAGCCCCAAGCAAATGGGACCAATCACTTACTGCTAATAATATAGTGCCTAAAGTTTGAAAATAGGAACCATCCGGAGCTCCTGCTTTTACGTATTCCTGACTTAATGTCAAAAGTGACAGCAGGCTGATTGAACCAACAATAAGGATAACTGATTCAATAATCCTGGAACCAACATACCCAAGAGCTAAGGCATCGGTATGCTTTTTCAAGATTGGAAACAGTAAAACTGCAATACCAACAACTGCAGCGCAATTAATTAAGTAAAAGAGCATTCCTATTATCCATTGGTTTGCATTCGCAGAAACATTAACAAGATAGTCTGTAGCATCTAAAATAGGGGGTAAAATAACTATATATTCCAGCACACTTGCAACCGTCGCAGTTATAAATAATATTCCCACAATTATTGCTATCTTTCTATCCGTATTCATTTTTTTCTCCCTTGGATTTTTAAAGAATTATACTAAAGGAACACATTCTATCAACTCTTTTCCATACCATTTTCAGAGTATCTGGGGAAGATTTTATCAGGTACAGAATCGTGCAGAGATCTTTAGATTTGGGGGAAGAAGAAAATGTCAGGAGGGATCAGAACCCACACGGCAAGCAGGTACATCAGTGTAGCGTATTTCGACAAACTTACAGCAGAAGGAAAGGAGAAATAAAAAATCGATACAAATTGTTACAGTTGTTAAAGAATGGACTGGATGATATCAAGCGGTGTACATAATAAAATAAAAACATTCTTAGTAATTACAGTATAATACACCTATACTCGTTTTTTCGGTCTCATGCCAAAAAGAAACCTTACCCAGCTAAAATGCCTGATAAGCCCTTCATATAAACCCATGATAAGAACAAAGGAAATCACAATGATAATCGCAAGCTTAGGGAAAATGCCCATGTTCCAGGGCAAGACAAACCAGCCAACACAGAGTATTACCGTCTGATGGAGTATATAGAATGGAAGCACAGCCTCGTTGCTATAGGCAAGCATCCTGTTATTTGACTGCATGTATTTTGCCCCCAGGCTCAGCATAAAGACGACGCTGCTCCAGCTTGTAATGCTCCACGTGATTTGATAGAGCACATATTGCAGCGAGAAAGGCTCGTTACCCGGATTGAAACCCAGTACCAATACGAATTGGCTTGCTCCACCAAAACCAACCATCCACAATGCAAGGCACACCCATCCATGCCTCTTGAAACTTTCAGTGAAGCGCTTATCCGCTGGCATGATGTAGCCTATCAAAAAGAAGGTCATGTACCATAAAAAATCTGCCCAGGTTCTTTCACCCTTCAGCGGAAATCTGAGACAGATCAGGATGATGGCCAGAGGCACTATGAACACTAATATATTCCCCCGGTGAACACAAAACCCAGCAAGTCTTCCGATCAGGCGTTTACCCCGTTCAGTTTTTAAATAAAGAAGTAGCGGAAGTGTGATGAGAGAGATAAGAAACAGATACCGTAAAAACCACAAATGTCCGGAAAAGTGATAAGGCACTAAAAAAGAAGCGTTATTCAGCTCATAAAGCTCAGTGCCCACGAGTCCCGCCGGCAGTTCGAAAAAATAACGTGGAAGCCAATCCCAGAATGTACCGGTATAACCATGATTGGTAAAAAGCTCGAAATAGAGCTGCGGAGGCATAAGGATAAGCAGACCCACCCCATACAGTGGAATCAGGAGTCGTTTAACCCTCTCGAGGAGATACTGTCCACCGGTCCTGGATTTCAAGGAGTACCAGGTACCAGCTCCTGAAAGCAGGAAGAAGAGTTCCATGAGCCAGGTCCAGATCAGTCCCCTCATGAGCGCGAATAGTAGAAAGCTCTGCTCGGCGTTTATTAGATGCCAACCATCAGTGTCGAAAAAACGGGTACAGTGATAAATAAAAACTGAAAGTATCGCCACTATTCTCAGCCAATCGATATCATATCGTCGTTCGTTCAAAATGTGTCCTCCTTTTGGTAGACCTGACAACAACAGCTACGATTATCTGATTATTCATTTTAAAAGTGATTTCTCAAATCATCAATATTTTGACAATGTTCAACCTTGTACTGCAGTTATTATTTTTGAAAAAAAGGATGTATCACACATCATGATTTATCCTTTCTAGATTTTCTCCCATGTTAATTCAGAGTGATATTCTGTTAAGAAATTAAATAACCTTCTGTGCTCAGTTATACTCCATTATACCGGGTTATACTCTATTATATAGCTGTCAGCGAACAAGTTTTATTCGGGGATACCCTAACGATCATGATAAATCTTAATTCTTAACAAAATCTCATGCTGAACCGAGATCGCAGAGAAGATGGGAAATGTAATACGTGACGTGAGCCTTATACCACAGATGAGTGCTTTTTTTGTGTCGCAGTATAGGTGTTTCTTTTATGTGCGAATTTTAATTCTTTCTATCAATTCAGGAACGAGCGCCGCTTTTTGCTGTCCGAGTGCAACTGCCCTGTGAGCTTATTCTGGAAGGACGGCTGGATCTGTGAAAACCCAATCACGATCCTTTACAGGCGTATGGCACGAAGTGCAAACCTCTGTGCCCTTATTAAAGGGTTTCTGCTCCAACCCTAGCCAACGAGCCCAACCCCAGCCATAACTTTCAGAATATTTCTTTGAATTTTTAAACATAAACTCGGCATGAACAAAGTCACCAGGAACAGTAGCTGCTTGCCAATTTTCTAGCTGAACATCCTTCCAGACAACTTTGCCGAGAATAGCACCATCAGGCCATGGATTGGTGTTACCAGTTCGAGCCACTTTTACTGCCACATCGTTACCAAGTATAACACGGAGTGTGTTGTTATCTGTACGATGGGATACTGCTATCGTACTCCAACTTTGCCACCCCTTCGGATAGGTAATTCCATGAGATGGCTCTGGCGTTTGATCGGCTGCAAATACGAAGGTTACCCCTGCTAATAAAAACAATGCTAATAATTTAATGTAATTTTTCATATTTTGAATCCCCCATAAGTTTAATAAGTAAAGATCGGGGAGGACAGATCCCACGCAGGCTCATTTACCCGTTAAAACCATGCGTGAAAGTTTCCCGCCACACGGCTCAAGCATTTCAAAAACAGCCCTCGTTAGGCAGCCCAACTGTTGTACCGCTGCGCTGTTGCTCGCATAGCTCCAGCAGACATCTCCCGCCTCGAATGTGCTCCCTTATTATACCAGCGATTCCAAAAATGACCAGCCCCCTTGCGATTATATCCCAACTCCGCTGCAAGTATACAAGATATTAATACCATATGCAGTCTGCATACATCGGTCAATAGATTTTATACTGCATGAAAGGGTGTTGACATCCTAGATGGAAATTCTAGAGGTGTGATTTTAATTGATTATTATTGTCTGCTCCAGACAGTATCGTACGTGCGACATGCCTTCGGCATTTAGGAAACCGATTAACCCCGTAGACGGGATTATACTCTATTATACTGGGTTATACTCAATCCTAAAGCCCACAAAGATTTAGCAAAACCTCAGATTCCATCCAGTATAACCGAGGATAATTGAATATAACTGCGAAATCGCTAAATCGTTACAAATTGTTACAATACCTACTCACAAAATATACTGGATAAGATGCGCTTATTTTTTCACACAATAAGTCATATATTTACACAACTGTATCTTATATTCATGTTATGATGTCAATAAGTAACCTGCAATAGAGGGAATTGAACAAGCGTATGTGAGAAAGGAAGTGTTGTTTTACATATACACTGATCGTGTCGAAATCTTACGTATTCTAGTTTATGATTTTTTCTATCAATTGAAATATCTTCCTGCCATTACTCAGTGCGATCCACACTTTCATCGATGCATCGAGGTTAACACTTTGTTCCAAGAATCTGACATGAGCGAACCGATCCAAAACTAAATCGATCTGTTTTTAGATAAACTAGACTTCATTTTTGTATTGATCATACAAATTGAGAAAGAGCATTAAGCTGTACGTGACGTAATCTGTTTTCCTCCTGAAATGGCTGTGAGCATTCTTTCTCTTGAGTTCATTTTCCATTTACCCTGATGCTGTGTTCCGAATCTCGGCTGGAGTGCAGGGTCATCCTATCCTGGAGCCCACTCTTTTCCGTTCGGGTACAGCAACGCTTTGACCTCCTTCTTGTCCTGGAACCGTTCAAACGCCTTTTCCCACTCTTCCAGCTCATACCGACCCGTGATCATTTCTTCGAGCTTGAAAACACCCCGTTCAAGCAGGTCTACGGCATGTTGCCATGTCTCAGGACCGTTCCAACTCCAGCTGCCCCGTATGTCGATCTGTCCGAGACTTACCTGATCAAGATTCACCGATATGTCATGTCCCCAAAGCGCCACAAACAGGATTATCCCCTTCCCGCCAGGACCCTCATAGGCTTTTCGGACGCATTCAATTGCAAGACGGACAGCCTCCCCTTCTTCGAGACGGTACATAATGACAACTTCTGCGCCCTTTCCACGCGTCACCTCTAATACTGTTTTTTCCGGATGACTGTCCATTGGCAGGGTGTAGTCAGCCCCCACTGCTTCAGCGATCGATAGGCCTTTTTCTTCTCCTCTCCTTCCGATCACAAACACGGTTCGAGCTCCGGCGAGTTTCGCCCCCTGAACGGCCATCGTACCCCACGCATCCGCCCCGATCACTACCACATCATCCCCAACCCTGATTTGGCCCCGTTCCTGCTGCTGGTGGTACATTGAGACTATGATTTCCGTCCATACTACACTGTCGAGATTCACATTGCCTGAGAGCGGATAAACGACATGCTCAGTAACCCGCATGTAAGGGGCAAAAGCCCCGTCAACCGTAACCCCAAGCCATTTCTGGTGTCCGATCTCGATGTCTGCAACAAAGCTCTCTCCCTCCTTGATTCTCTTCACGTTTCCCCCGATCTTCTCTGCTACCCCTACGAACTCATGACCGATTGTCACCGGCGCTTCATAGAAATGGCGGTCTTCCCGGATGAGAAGATCACTGCTACAAACCCCCGCGGCGTACACTTTCATGAGAACGTCGTTCGCCCCAATTTCCGGAATAGGTACTTCCTGCAACTCAACATGTCCACTTCCTGCAGCAATCTTTCTCAGGGCCATCATCGTTTTAGCCATTATCAGTCCTTCTTTTTTTCATTCACAGGTTACAAGTATCCTTCCTCTGCCATTCAAAATGCGATCGACTCAGCACCACCGAACTATGTGGTCAATAGGAAGGCGCTTATGTTATGAACGCTTTATACATTCTCACGGAAGCATCATCTAAATCTGAAAACTCTTCCACGGCGTAAAGTGCTGTTTCTGATCGGTAAAGCAAACAATTGTCTTTCCGTAAAAGTTTTTTATTTTTCAAAGTGGTCTAACATTAAATTCGTCGTCGACCGTTAGGGAGTCTGCAGAAATAATTGAGCATATATTTTTCATTTCCATTCTTTCTATTGAAACAAGCTTATCTTAATGATTGACCAGTCGCCATACTTTGTACCACTTCGAGAGTTAGCGCCCTGTACGTAGGTGTGTAGTGGAGCAGAACCGAATACCTACGCACTTATCGGGATAATAGCCTCTTGAGCAGGATGTTGATAACCTAACGAGCTAAGCGCTCTCATATGATTATATGCTCCCCTCCATCGCTCCACAAGTACTTTCGCCTAAAGTAACGAGCCAAACGCTTCCCGCTTCAACACTCAACCCCGAATCTTTCCAAGAATTTCTTACAATATTGGCAGGATGAATCATAAAAATAAAATCCCTCAACTCATTATGAGTCAAGGGATTAGTTGGTTGCTCCAGACAGGATCGAACGTGCGACCTGCCTTCGGCATTTAGGAAACCGATTAATACCATAGACGGAGTTATAGTCTATTATACTCGGTTATACTCAATTATAAAGCTCTCAAAGACTCAGCAAATTCTCAAATTCCATCCAGTATAACCGAGTATAACTGAATATAACTGAGAAATCTCTAATTCGTTATAATAATGTTACAATCGCACACCAACCAATTCACGTAATTCCATCATTATTGACTAAATGTCCTTGCTCGGATAGTATGTTCGCAAGAAGCAAAAAGTCTGACGTTTTCCATCGGTAGGAGTAGTCGGAAATAAATGATGGGAAAATCGAGGGCTTTCTGTGGAGAGCTTATCTAAAATAGACGAATCACGCCTTATAAAAATTACTATCAATAGTTTTATGAATCGACAGGGGGGATAAGAGCAATGTCACTCAGCACCTTCGGGGAGATGCTTGCTGACGCGAAAGAGAAAAAATACGCAATAGGCTCTTTCAATGCATGGGATGTGTATTCGGCGAAGAGCATCACTCTTACTGCAGAGAAGATGCGTTCACCGGTCATCATTTCACTCTGGCAGCCGGAGCTCAATTTTGCGGGAGAGAGGCAGCTCTATGAGCTCTGCATTTCCTTTGCCGAGGCTATTTCAGTGCTTGTGGCGATTTTCATAGATCATGCAAAGGATGTTCAGGCTATTGAG
Source organism: uncultured Spirochaetota bacterium (assembly GCA_964347455.1). Classification (GTDB taxonomy): domain Bacteria; phylum Spirochaetota; class B62-G9; order B62-G9; family DRHN01; genus JAGLSF01. Next base: position 23,763 of record CAYFYU010000056.1, read on the forward strand.
AGGGCCATTGAACTGGGTGCCACAAGCGTCATGATCGATGGTTCGCATCTTTCGCTTGAAGAGAACATCGCACTCACAGCCCGAGCCGCAGAGCTAGCCCACCGTGCCGGCGTTTCGATCGAGGGGGAGATAGGTGTTCTTGGGGAGGAGGAGGGCTCTGAACCCGATGAGGCACTGTATACCGACGTGCATGAGGCAGAACAGTTTGTGAGAGATACGGGCATCGATGCACTTGCTGTGGCGATCGGGAATGCACACGGTTACTATAAAAAAGTTCCCAAATTAGACCTCGACCGCCTGACCGCAATAGGTTCCAGAGTTGATACACCGCTGGTTCTTCACGGAGGTTCGGGCATACCGCCGGATGATATTCGTGCAGCAATAGATCGGGGAATCACCAAGATAAATATAGGTGCGGGGCCCCGTACTGCATTCATGGACGGATTGCGGGAATCATTGGCAGAACTTGACGAGAGTGAAAAGTTTCCCCACAGAATCTTTCCTCCTGCACTTGAGCGGCATGCACAGTTTATTGAGGAAAAAATGATGCTGCTGGGCTCAAAGGACATGGGTTAAAATACAAACTGTGGCCATGAATGTTTCTGTCCTTTCGTCGCTTCGCTCAAAGAGGCTTGCAAGAGCTTGTATCTGTGCTCAAGCTGTAACCAGAAAAGACTCCTCTTGTTCTTGGAGTACCTCTCAGAAAACGTACTCCTGTAACTGACCTGCCCCCCAAAAACTGGTCCAGATGTTATGTTAGGATTAGGGAAGAAA
>CAYFYU010000057.1:0-1073 GCA_964347455.1 uncultured Spirochaetota bacterium
GTCACTGGTTCAAGTCCAGTACCGCCCAGATAATTCTAAAATATAAAGAATAAAAATGCACCCATTTCGGGTGCTTTTTTTGTTGCATAAATGTTACCATTTCGAGTAAAAAATTTGTGAATGAGGTGGGTTTGATGAAACGGTACAAGGCACCGTATACACTCTTCAATCGAGGTAAGATCTGGTACTATCGACTGGCAAGTGATCCAAAGCGAGTACCTCATTCAACAGGACAGACACTCAAAGGAGAGGCTGATAAAGTTGCCGAGGAAGAAGCAAAGGAAGGGATTCAAAATCCCGTAGCGACTAAACTTCTGAGGAAATATTTACCGGAAGCATTTGAAAAGTACATGCAGATGCAAGTAGCAGACGGTAATCCTTTGAACGAGGCCCATTGTAAAGATTCCAGGAGATACATTCGGTATATCCTAAGCGACAAAATTGTGGATCTGGAGTTAGGTAAGGTTAGCCTACGAACATCAGGAGATTCAGCGTGATCCTAGTGGAGGTAGTCGTGGTGTTCGTCGTATAAATGTGAAATCAAAGATGCCGAGCAGTTATACCAGCTTACGTTGTGGTTACCGAGGAGCTGGCTAAGTCGAAGAAACAACGAGTGACACCATTTTTTGATGCGGTGATGAAACATAATGCCACTGGATGCGCATTCACTAAGACATACTCTTGCAAGCAATTTAAAATCCGTTGGTATGCCGGATAGTTTAATTCGGACGTTCTGCGGTTGGAGCGGTGCGAAAGTTCAAAGTGATTATACTCACTTTGATGCAGATTTGGTTCGATACTACGCAAAATGGATAAGTAAACAGACTTAATTAAAATAGAGAAAGGAGAGAATATGTAACAAGCTAAATGGGTTGCCTATGAACTAACCGCTGGGGAAGTTGAGGGGACATATTGACCAGCTCCCACATATGCTCGTATATATCGTTGCATCGACAGCGCGAGTACTCGTAGGAGATCTTATGCATGATCTCTGTTGTTGTCTGTCTCAGCTTTTTCGTCCTGAGGTCATAGCAGGTCGTCTGATGTGCTCCTTATCGATTTCGACTCCATCA
>CAYFYU010000057.1:1083-5511 GCA_964347455.1 uncultured Spirochaetota bacterium
GAAAGCAGTTTTACAGTGCCTTCATGGGGGATCTGTACGCCAACATCCTCCACAAGTGAGACTGCCCTTTCATGCATGACCTCGATCTGAGCATAATTTAATATTTTGTAAATAATTACAAACAGTCGTTCGATACTTTTGAATCTATCAATTTCAGAATATCCCCTTTGATTACCGATGAGATGCTTTGTCTTCCCCAAATCTTACAGAACGTTTAATATAATTGGAGAAATTTATGTCAAATGTATTATTTTGTTAAAAAATTATTTATTTCGTAATATGCATAAAATGTCTTGACAAGAATTTTCATGAAGTGTAACATGGAGGTTTTAAAATATTGTTCGGGGGAAATAAAAGCTTTTTATAACTCATCGTACTGTGACAAACTATGAGTTTTATAAAAGGCTTAATTATTTTGAAGGAGGGTTTTACTATGCAAAAGAAACAAGTACGAGCGCTGTGGGTCTTCATCGCCCTGGCAGTGGTAGTGGCAATGGTCCTACCACTGCTGGGCAGCGGTACAAAAAAAGGTGAAGAGGGACCAATAGTCGTCGGATTTATCGGATCCCTTGATACCGATGTGGGAAGAAGTGCTCTGAGAGGAGCAGAAATTGCCATCGAAGAGTTCAATGAAGCTGGTGGAATTCTCGGCGGACGCCAGCTAAAGTACGTGCAGGCCGATACCCATGAAGATGTAGCAGAGGGAGTTAAAGCGTATGAATATCTCGCTGAAGTGGAAAAAGTAGACCTCATCATATCAGGTTCGATTGACGATGTTTCGCTGGGATGGCTGCCGCGATTGGCTGAATATCAGATCCCCACCGTTGAGACATGGACATCGGCGATCAGGGCAATTGAGCTGGTTCGGGATGATTACGAAAGCTACAAGAGCTACTTCATGCCCCATATGAATGACTATCTCCAGGGCCAGGAGTATCTCGAGTTTGGAAAAGATATACTGCATGATCAGATGGGCTGGACCACGACCGTTATCTTCCATGAGGATACCGCGTATGGCGGCGGTGTCGCTGAATTTGTTGAGCAGGAAATAGCGCCCTATGCCGGCATTGAAGTTATCGGGAAGGTAATATACGACATCGACACCGTTGATTTCAGCCCGTTGTATGCCAAGATTGTTGACATGGACCCTGATTTCATCTATCATATCTCATCGGTGAATTGTGTACCTCCAAGCGCAGCGTACGTTGAGCTCGAAGTGCCGATTCCGATAACTGGTGTAAATGTTGCAGCGGCGAGTATCGAATTCTGGGATGATATGGGAGGAGCTGCTGCAGGTTTTTCATCCATCTCCCCTCCTCCCTCCCTCGGGATGGATTGGGACGATCGGACACAAAAATTCCTCGACAAATATCAGGCAAAGTATACGACCCGCCCGATGTTCCCGCACTTTGATGGATTTAATGCCTATTACGGTGTGTATATGGCGGTTGAAGCGGCGGAGCGAGCCGGCGGATTCAAGCCGCTTGACAACTGGGTTAAGGAGATGGAGGAAACTGATCTCATCATTAAAAAGGATGGTGTGATCTGGCAGAGGTACAACTTCTACAAACCCGGCGAAAAGGAACCGCTGGTGCTCAATTTGGAATACCCGCACTCACAGAAGATTGATCAAAGCGGTGAAACGGGACGTCCCGGCGGTATTGTGATGCAGTGGTATCCTGACAAGTCAGTCAAGATCATTCACCCGCCGAAATGGGCGAACGGTGAATACTACCTACCGCCATGGATTCCTGAACACAAGAGAGGGAAGAAATAGCTTTAGAGGAAGTTTGTACCAAAGTTTACACGAATAATTTTCTTGAAATAAAGGGTTGTGTGGGTGTAAAATCCCACTCAACCCTTTATATGGAATTTCATGTTTAAGAACCCAACAAACAAAGGCCAACAGGGAAACAGGAAGGGATTCAGGTGCTAGCTAAACCTCAAGGACGGCTAATAAGATGATCGAAACCATACTAATACAGGGCCTGCTGATAAGCGGATTGTACTCTCTCATTGCAGTCGGATTTACGATGATATATGGTGTAGGAGGAGTGCTCAACCTGAGTCATGCCGGATATGTGATGATCGCAAGCTACGTATACTATACGGTAACGCAAAAACTGGGCCTCCCAACGGGACTGGCCTGCTTCAGCTCGGTCGTAATCGGAACCGGACTCGGCTTGTTAACCTATAGAGGACTAGTGCGGCGTTTTCTGGATAATCCAACCGTCGTTTTTGTTTCAACTTTTATCCTGGCCCTTGTAATGGATTATCTTATGGTGCTCCTCTTTACACCGGCTCCAATAAACGCCTGGCCCATCATTGTCGGGACCGTCAATATTTTTGGTGTCTCGGTTTCAAGTAACCTGCTGCTTGCAATGATCGTGAGCTGGATTTCACTGATCGCCGTGTTTATTTTCACGAGCAAAACCCACCTCGGGAGAGCTATTCGCGCTCTATCCATGGACAAAAAAGGGGCAATCGTTTCCGGCATCGACGCCGAAAAGGTCAATCTGGTAACATGGGCACTGTCAGGTTCGCTGGCAGGACTCGCCGGTGAGTTTTTTGGAAGCTATACATACCTGACGCCAAGTATGTGGGTATTCCCACTCATAATGGCTTTTGCAATAGTAATAGTGGGAGGACTCGGAAGTATTACGGGCACTGTCCTGGCAGCACATATTATCGGCATGATGGAAACTATAACCACGCTGGCAATCAATGAGCGGCTACGAGGAATATTCGCGATAGTTCTCATGATCATTGTATTGATCATCCGTCCAAAGGGATTTTTTGGAAGGGAAACGTAGTGAAACTAACAGCAATGGGGGGTCAACCTTGAAAAGAGCACTACTGTGGTGGCTGATATTTGCGGGGGTGATGTGTTTACTCCCGACCTTCGTGCCGAAAGGGTATCTGCGGCCTTTCGTGTTTGCGAACTTCATGGCCATTTTTGCAATGAGCTGGGATATTATGTCGGGATATACAGGCTATGTCAGTTTTGGCCATCCCTTTTTAATCGGCATCGCAGGTTACACAACCGCCATACTTTCGCATCAAGGAGGTTTCCAGCCTGAACACCTAGTACTTCCACTCTATGTAACAATGCCTCTGGCCACTATCGCTGCAGTGGGAGGAGGAATGCTCTTCTTCCTCCCCACCATGAGGGTAAGGGGTCCGTACTTCAGCCTTGTCAGCCTCGCCTTTCTTATGCTGATTCACCGACTGGTAATTGCAATAGCCCCGCAGCTGACTGGTGCTGATAGGGGACTTACTGGGTTGCCTCCAGTAGTTCTCGGTGTGATTCCAAATTTTTACGTTTCCTTTCTGCTCGTATTCGTGATCGGAATCGGGTTGTGGTATACTGGAAAATCACAGATCGGTACCGTTCTTAAAGCAATACACATGGACGAGGATGCGGTAGCAAGCAGTGGTTTGAACACCTTTAAGTTCAAACTTATCGCATTCCTCCTAAGCTCTTTCACAGCCGGTATCGGAGGAGCATTTTACACGCATTATTTGAGATCCATTTCGCCCCGTGCTGTGTTTGAACCCACCTTTCTTCTCAATATCATTATTGCGGCACTGATCGGGGGCTCGGGAACAATAGCAGGGCCAATTGCAGGTGCCTATTTCATAACCTTTCTCCTGGAGCACCTGCGTCCATTCCTTGAAGGGTCGTGGAGATATCTATCCTACTCCATTATTGCATTACTCTTTGTTGTATTCAAAACAAGAGGATTTCACGGCATCGTTCTGGACGCTGTCAAGAGTTACCGGGAAAATAAAGCAAAAAAAGGTGAACAGTATGGCCAAGCTTCTTGAAATAAAAAGCCTCACGAAAAAATTTGGAAGCCTCGTGGCGGTCAACAACTTGAGTTTTCATCTGGAAGAGGGCGAAACCCTCGGCCTCATGGGGCCAAACGGGTCGGGTAAAACCACGATATTCAATCTCATCATGAGAACCCTGAAACAGGACTCCGGCAGCATTTACTTCAAGGGAGAGGAGATCAGCAACCATCCGACCCATGAGAGGGTAAAGATGGGAATTGCCCGTACGTACCAGATACCACGGCCTTTCAGAGAACTGATGGTAATAGACAATATCAGGATGAGCACGATACCTGATGAAATAATCAAGTGTATATTGAGCAGATACAAATGTGGAGAAGATGAGGTGAAAGTAGGAGAAAATGTGGGGCTCGGGGATCATCTCAACAGCTACCCTTACGAGCTTTCCATGGGGGACCTGCGAAGACTGGAGGTGGGGAAGGCGATTGCAACAGACCCTAAGCTCGTTCTCCTCGACGAAATTTTTGCCGGTCTGACAGTTTCAGAAATCGCCGAGATATCCGAACTCATAAAAAGGAAGAAAAGGGAAGGATTGAATTTTATCATTGTCTCTCACGATCTGAAAGCATTGAC
>CAYFYU010000057.1:5521-24459 GCA_964347455.1 uncultured Spirochaetota bacterium
GCCACCATGGCCACGAGATCATGCGCTTGCTGCGCCGGATTGCCAAAGAGGAAAAGCGAGGCGTCATCATTGTCAGTCACGATCTGAAGGCATTGACCCCGCTTGTAGACAGGGTGGTGGTAATACATTTTGGGGAGCTCATCGCTGAGGGGCCCTACGAGAAAATCGTAGCCGATGAAAAGGTCAAGAAGGCTTACTTTGGGCATTGACTGATAATTTTTTATAAGATAAATTAGGAGCAGCTCACATGGCATTTCTGGAAATCAAAGACCTCCAGGTATTCTATGGAAAGGCCTGTGCGATAAGCGACATCTCCTTGAGCGTCGAGAAGGGAGAAGAAATCGGAATAATCGGACCCAACGGTGCTGGGAAGTCCTCATTGCTCGATTCCATACTCGGGCTTACAGACTGGCGAGGTCAAATTATCTTTGATGGAATCGATATCCATCAACTGACACCTCCGGAAATCGTACGGTTGCAAATCGCCTATGCACCGGAGCGGGGCAATCTGTTTCCCTTTATGAACATCAGGGAGAACCTTCTCGTCGGAGCATACTGTGCACGGGAGAGCATCGATGAGAATCTCAAAAAAGTATTCGAACTGTTCCCGATCCTCAAGGAGCGACAAAAGCAGGAAGTAAGAACATTGAGCGGAGGAGAGCGCCAGATGGTTGCACTTGCAAAAGCTTTTATGTCGAATCCAAGACTGATCCTTCTGGATGAACCGACTTTGGGGCTTGCCCCGATTATGGTGTCGAGAATTTCAGAAGCTGTAAACAATCTGAAAGAAATGGGTGTAACCATTCTTATTGCAGAACAGAACGTAAGCTTCACTTTGATGCACTCAGAAGAAATCTACCTCTTAGAGAGGGGAAAATTGAGGATGGGCGGAACCCCGAAAGAGCTGGAGGAAGAGGAGTATATAAGCAAGACCTACTTCGGTATCTGAATTCATACACTGAAGCGAACATCTATGAAGTTTATGCCTGTGCCCGATACATAATGGTATCATCATAACCCACCACCACACGATAGTATCCTCTGAGCATGCTGTTTACCTCATCATCACCCGTATCTACCAGTAAGGGATTACCCGTGAGGGCGCTTATCTTTTCACGTGTTGATACCACGATAATATTCTCCTTGCCCACCTGTTTTAATACTTGAGGGCTGAGTTGCTGATTTCCACGGCCGAATATGTAACCCTGGCCTCCAATGGTAGTAACCACGATTTTTGCCTTTTTACCGCCAATGATTTGAAGGAGTCCATTTTCACCTACATCATTTGCAACAAGTTGTTTTTTATAGACCACATCGACGCCGAGCAGAGTATTTTCCAGACCCAGCAATTCCATAATGGGTCTTGTGGTTGTTCCGGGGCCGATTATGTAGTAACAATCGTCATTCATACTGTCCACAACATTGAGAGCAATTTTTTGCAAAACCGTCCTTTCCGCTGCTACGCTGCCGGATTTTAGGCTCTGGACCAGCCTTTTATGATAGGGAATCTTGAGATAACCGTGCAATTCAGCTGTTACCCGGCCAGCCCGAAATGCCTCCTCATCAATATCCATGACCTCCGCTTCGCGTAGTTGGGAAGTTTTTCCCGAAAGAAACAGAGCTGCGAGCTCTCCCGCACTTCTGGGATTCAACCCAAATACGGCTGAATGAATTTTTACGCCTGCCGGAATACCGAGTGCCGGTATCCTATTGCCGATTACGTTGTAGACATCCCGTGCAGTCCCATCACCGCCGGCAAAGAGTATCAGATCAACGGACAGCTCCATCATCTGATATGCAGCATTTTTTGTATCCTCCGGAGTCGTATGCCCCTTTTGTATTGAACCGATTACGGTAGGGTTGAGCCCGCATTCGTATGCTTCATTCTCGCCCATATCTCCCGGATAGGTGACAATCTCGATGTCACCATCCATCGCGGTTATCTGTTCCAGAGCCTGTACAGACCGCTTTGGCGAACCCGGAACTGCACCCAGCTCTATTGCTTTTCTGAGTGTATCTTCTCCATCACTACCCTTTAATCCGACGCTTCCCCCCATTCCTGCTACCGGATTTACAATGAGGCCTAATTTCTTTCCCATACTTCTCTCACTCTCACTTCAAATATAAAAAAGGCAGGCTCTGCGCGTCTCAAAGTTTGCTTTAACACTCGCCTGCCCTGTACTATTTGAGTTTTCCCCTACCAGTTGCCTTTTTTCTTCAGGTAAGCTTTCCAGGTAAGGGCCCATTTCTTTGGATCATCCAGCGCTGCCTCGTCATTCCTCTTGTGGGTACAGGACTTGTGAGGTGCATTCTTGACAAAATTTGGATTATCGTAGGCTTCTTTCGCTATTAATTTCAAAACCTCGTAATATTCATCGAGATCCTCGATTGAATAGGTCTCACAGGGTTCCAGAGTCATGGGCTCAGGAATTTCCCAGGGGTGATGACTGGTCCAGTAGTGTTCGATACCGTAATCCACTATCCTTCGGTTGATATCGTCGGTTCCGACATCAACATCGGCCTTTAACTTTTCCCAGCTGTAGCGAACCTGTTCCTGCCTCTTTATTCCATTGTTCTGGAAAGCCGATCCAATACCGGGGATGCTCAGTATCTTCTTTTCCAGATAGTTGTTGTTCAAAACAGATATTTCGGCACATTCCTTCATCCCGTCAGCGCCCATCATCATTATCCACGCGTATGCTCTTAGGATTACACCGGCAGTCCCATAGAAGTCCCTCACCTTACCGATGCTGTCCGGGCGATCGTAGTCTAGAGAGTACCTCTTTCCGTCGAATTCCACTGTGGGAACTGGGATATATTTGGCCAGATGCTCCCTGCATCCAAATGCACCGTTTGCCGGACCTGAACAGCCGTGGGGAGAGCTGAACGTCTTGTGCACATTGAAGTGGCACATGTCGAAGCCCGCTTCCCTCGCTCTTGCTATCCCCAGAAAAGCATTTGCATTTGCCTGGTCATAGAAGCAAAGCCCTCCAACATCGTGAACTATCTTCACGAACTCGTCGACTTTCGGATTGAATATTCCGATGTCTTCAGGATTGGTCATGAATATTCCGGCGGTTCGTTCAGACACCGCTGCTTTCAGGGCTTCTATATCTGGAATACCCTTCTCATCTGGGTATAGGGTTATAATTTTAAAGCCCGCAGTTGCAGGTGTGGCTGCATCGCAGGGGTGTGAGAATATGGTTGTTATCGCCTCATTCCGCTGGTCCAGCTCACCTCTCTCCTGGTGATATGCCCTGACAATGGAGGAGGCAGTGTACACCGCATGGTTACCGCCACCGGGCTGGAAGGTAAACCTGTCCAGACCGGAGATCTCCTTCAAAAACTGTTCCACCTTGTAGTAAATTTCCAGTATTCCCTGAACGGTTTCCTCATCCTGAAATGGATGAAGCTCGGAAAATCCGGGTAGAGCAACAAGCTCTTCATTGACCCGGGGATTGTACTTCATCGTGCAGGTTCCCTCACTGATATCATTCGTCAAATTGGAGCCCATGGTCTCCTGCGATAAATGCAGCCAGTGCATCAGAGCATGTTTCTGAGAAACCTCGGGAAGATTTGGAGGGTTCTTCCGCCGCATGCTCGAGGGGATACTTTTAAGAACATCACCGGCTTTTGCTTTTATATTTTTTTCAACTTCAGGCGGGAGGATTCCCCTAACACCGGGAGTCGACATTTCGTAGATGATAGGCTCGTCCCAGCGCGCCTGATGAAAGTTTTTTCTAACCTTTACTATTCCCATCTGAGTAACTCCTTTCGGGTTTTAGTATCGAATCATTGGAGCACAAACTCTTGCTATTTACAGATTTCCTTTATTGCATTGATCAGTTTATCGATATCCTCCTGGGTATGGATCTCGGTGATACAGTACAGAGCGCTGTTACCCAGTTCAGGAAAATCTTTTTTCAAATCTTTACCACCGAATATTTGATGTTTCAGTAAAGCCTTATTGATAGCAGCAACGCTCTTGCCCGTCCCATCAAAGTTGACCACGAATTCTTTGAAGTGAGAGGAGCTGAACAGTACCTTGATTCCCTTCATACCTGAAAGCAGTTTCTCGGCATAGGCAACACGCTGCATAATCCCCTCGCCAAGTTCCTGCATACCCTGTGGGCCCATGAGTGCCAGATAGACACCTGCCACTATACCAAACAGGGCGGTCGTAGTTCCAATGAAATCCTTACCTTTTTCACGCGATGCATAGGACGTGCGCTCATAGAACACCTCTCCGAAGCCATATTCCCCATCTCTGGACGTTGTTGTCAGCCCGAAAAGGAGTGACGGGTATTCTGCAACATACTCCTCTTTATCGTGAGTGGCAATAAACCCGGCTAGGCCCCCGCCCCACTGCATATGAATTCCCAACGGCTGAAGCTCGCCACAGATAATATCTGCTCCGTAATCACTCGGGGGTGTGAGAACACCCAGGGAAATGGGATCAACCCCGACTATAACAATTGCACCGTTATCATTAGCGATCTTTGATATCTCAGCACCCTGACTCTCAATAAATCCGAGGTACGACGGGTTTTCGAAGTAGATCATCCCGGTCTTTTGAGAAATCTTACTCTTCAGATCCTTAAGGTCTAAAAGACCACTATCCCTGTCATAGGCTATTTCAACCACTTTGATATCGGGTTTGCAGTAATTTTTGACGACCATTGACCGGCCCGGGCTCAGGGTTTTCGGAATGAGAAGTTCCTTCTTTCCGTTTATTCTGGAAGCCATGCGAACGGAAATTGCAGCAGCATTAGCCCAATCATAGTTCGGTGTATTAACCACATCCATGCCAACCAGTTCTCCAACCATACTTGCCATTTCAAAGAGAGATTGAAATTTTCCATGATCGGCGAATGCATCGCCAACATATGCGGTGAGAAATTCATCACGAGAAGCAATGGTATCGCAGACAGCCGGTACGTAATGCTGCCAGGCTCCGCCGCCAAGGAAGCTGATATAATCCTTGCAGTTCTTGTTTTTCGCGAGTAATCCTTCAACATGCCTCCTCATAGCGTATTCCGACAACAGCGGCTCCGGTAGTTTCATTTTTCCCTTAAATCTGAGATGTGGTGGAATTTCCTTGAAAATCTCTTCAACACTCTTGATACCTATCCCTTTGAGCAATTTCTGCCGTAATTGGGGAACAGAGTTAGGTATGTATGGATAGACCGTTTTGCCCATGGCAGTTCCTCCTCCGCTTATTATTTTATAACACGTGCAATAGAAAAAATTTGTGCGTCTTTGCTTCCCCCCTTTCGTGAAATGCTTGCTCTGTGAAGATGTACTTATGTAATACCAGGTATTTTACACCCTGTCCATAAAAAATCTTTTGATGGATTCGATTACGTAGCCAGCCTCATTTTCTGACATTTGAGAATAGAGTGGAATGTTCAATACTTCTTCACCCAGCTTTTCCGCATTTGGATACATATTACGCTTGTACCCTAATTTCAAATAGGGAGGCTGTAAATGGACAGGAATCTTATAGTACATACCGCACGTTATGTTCCGAGATTCGAGAAATGCTTTCAGCTTGTCTCGATACTTCGTTCTGATGCTGAATAGATACCACACCCTTTTTCGTGTGCTGTCACCATCAGGAGGGAGCTTTAAATCCCCAACATCATTCAGCTCATTCAGGTATATCTGCGCAATTTTTTCTCGATTTTTGTTCCAGCTGTCCAGATACTTTAACTGTGTTTTGCCAATGATGGCATTTATCGTATTCAATCTTGCTGGAAAACTTATGTGGTCGATCATATAGGGGTCCTTTTTTGAAGCACCGCAATCTCGCAATTCCCTGCATTGATCCGCAATTTCCCGGCTATCAACCGTAATCATCCCACCATCACCAAAGACCGAGAGTATTTTTAAAGGATGGAATGAGAATACTCCAATATCTCCTACTGATCCGAGCTTTTTACCTGAATATTCCCCACCGTGCGCCTGACATGCATCCTCAAGTATCTTCACGTTGTAGGTATTTGCAAATTGGATGAGGCTGTCCATATCACAGGGATACCCATAGAGATGAACCGGTATTACTGCCTTTACGGTGTCGCCAAATTTATTCAACAATTTCCGTACCTGCATAACATCCATGTTGCAATCTTTATTATCGATATCAGTAAAAACAGGCTCAGCACCTGCAAGTATTGCCGCATTGGCAGTTGAGACAAAGGTTGAGGATGTGGTGATGATCTTATCTCCCTTTCCTATGTTGAGGCCTCGAAGTGCCAGCATGAGCGCTGTCGTTCCACTGTTGACAGCGATTGCAAAACGAGCTCCAACGTATTCTGCAAATTCTTTTTCAAACTCATCAACTGCTTCTTTTTGTAAAAAAACCTTGCTGTTGATCGCGTTCAGCAGATTATCTTTTATTTCCTCATTTAAAGCTGGATTCGTCAATGGAACTTTCATTTTAATCCTTCGATGATATAAATTAAGTTATACAAACTCTGAACAAGCGTTCTTTTTCACGTAATTGTGCGCTCTTTACATCAGGATAAGATATATAAATTATACTTTAAGCGCCAGTGTATTCTGCGGGAATGTCTAATTTACCGCGAAATGGTAACTATTGTACCATATAAAAAAATTTGGTCAATTAAAAAAAGCATACAATTGTTGCGTTTTCTTTTTATTATTATTGATAATTGTACGTAATATGCAAATATATTCACTTCATATGCAGATTCAGAGCTTTTGAAGAAAACTTAATCAATTTAATTTACTGATGTAGATACAGCTACTGAGTCATCGTGAAATGATGGAGCATCAATAAATCGTATACTCAAAGACGAACCTTCGAACGGAACGAGCAACAGATGAATATCGATTTTGATGTTCCCCTATTTCAAACTATGTTTCGCAGAAGACCGAGCTAGACCGAACACTTACGCATGTAAGAATGACTCTGGAAGTGGTACAAAGTGTGGGGGCTGGTCGACAAAACTCTATGAATAATAAAGAATAAGGAACAGGAGGGAACTTGTAGGAATGTTTCTTTCCAGATTGACATGCAGGGGGGGCACTGGTTCAAGTCCAGTACCGTCCAGATACCGTGTTTGATGATAAACAATTAAAAAGCACCATGTAACATGGTGCTTTTTTTTACAGGATAGAACCTATCAATAAATGAACGTTGAAAGTTCAAAAAGGCGATGTATACTAGTAAACGGTTAGGTCGTTCCTAAGCTGTGCAGTTTAAAAAGTCACATCCTAAGAGCTGAAAGCAATGAAAAAGGTCATTATCATAAAAGTATTGATGCTAATTGTACTCAGCTGTATCAATGCTCAGGCATCTGAGCCGAAGGGGGACGAGAAGATACAGGAGACGATAAAGCGTATCGAAGAAGAAAAGGAAAAGGCAAGGGAAGAGGAGAAAGAGGAAGAGGAGGAGGATGAGGAGGAGGACTTCGAAGAGGACATTATCGAGGATGAAGATGAGCAGGATTCTTCAATCCAGATTCTCGATTTAATATTTCGGGATCTACTGGACTCACTATTTGAAGAGTACTTTTTTACGCTTAGATTCTCCAACTATCCATATCAGAAGACCAGTGATTATCGTTTTAATACGAGAAGTTATTGGGATACTGAGAACTCGAGAAAAGTGGCGTTCAATCTCTCAAACGATTTTACCCTTCATTTTGGCGAAACATACGGAAACGTCACCAAGTTGGCTTTCAATGCATCTGCTTTCCATGCAAATTTGTTTCATAATATTATTTTTGCAGAATCCGAGACCTTGTCTCTCTTTTCATTTAATGGGGGGTTGACCTGCCATTTTCCCAACGTGCTTTTGCACAGCTATATCGGAGGTTCGTTACTGGATATTCTTAATGAGTTCCTCATATCCTATGGCATGAATTTGCAGGTATTCCTCCCTGCCAGATTTTATCTTGATATCTATAATCTGAACGCAAGGTATCACTCATTGCGGTTCAACCACCTGTCGGGTGATTTGCATTACGCCCTTAACAGATTTTCCGTTGGGCTGGGATATGCCTTAAGCTCTTACGCCGGATTCAATTACCACGGCCCCTCTATCAAAGTTGGAATTTGGTTTTAAATATTTTTTGGGTCGATAATATATGCAACATAGCATACGTGCTTCAAAAATAGTTCCTATTAACTGGATAGATGAAACCGAGCGCTGGATTGTTGTTCCGGGAACACCGAACGATAAACATAGATTCCGGACGAAAGAAATTATTTTTTCTAAAAACAGGTGCTATTTTACTACAGGTATCCCTAAAAAACTCATCGATTTCATTTACAGGTCGGTGAGACAGCTCAATTTATCGGATAGAACACTTATTTTCTCAAGAGGTACTGTTCGAACATCAAAAGGAGTGGTAGGGAATGCTGTTTCCATTCGAGAACTTGATTGGGGTGTAGGTCTATTTATTACTATACCTCGCGTCTTGAAATATCGGGACATGATAACACGAACAATTGATAATTCTGATTATTCCTTAAGGATCATGGAACTGGTAGTGCTGCACGGATTGCTGCAGATAGCTTTTCCTCATAAAAAAGCAGATTATTATTCACATAGGGCTATTCTGATACTCGTAAAGGGTTGGAGTAGGGTATCATATTAAGCACAAATATAAATAGGAACCGATTCTAAAATCGCATTCATATATCAGGAAGCTCGACGTTACTTACTCAACGGTACGAGTTTCGAAACCAAAACCACCTATGACAAGACGCACATAAAATCCCGAAATTCCTATATCGGGTCCACCGGATATATTGATATCACCCATATCCCAGTCTGTTTTGCTGACAGAATAGGTGTATCCAGCACGAATTCCAAAGAGCATTCCGCCTTCGCCCATCTCAGGTATGGAACCCAATTTCAACATATAGTCAAGCCCAGCCGCACCCTGGAGCATGAAACTTCCCATTGAAAGGAGAGCTTCTCTTTTTGGATCTGCCATTATGTCATCAAAGTCGAGTACAGCCCGTTCGGTTAATCTCATTGATAAACCCCCACCGCCGATACCAATCATCGGATAGAGATGAAACCCCCAGCGCTTTACCACAATGTAGCCCACGTCAAAAAAACCGAAGCCGCCGCCTAAAGACTGTATGTGAGTTGAGGTTGACTTTTCCTGGTAGAAGCCATGTCCCTCTCCACCGATCAATAAGCGGTCACCGATAATTCCATATCCACCACCACCGTAGGTGAGATCAGATTTCGAAAATGCTTTAAATCCATTTGCCCGTAGATCAGAGTTGAGTTCAGAGAGATCGAGCCACTGGATACCGAGCATGAAACCACCTGCACCCCCTTCACGTATTTCAATTGCGTGCAGAGCGGTGTGTGGTACTAATAACATGAAGAAAAGAGCTAAAATAATTACGCTAATTTTCATTATCATTTTTTCCTCCATGAAATTTAATTGTATTTATTATTCCAATACATCTAGAAAAATCAAGTGGTTTCCTTTGTCCGGATAAACTATGTTACGCAAATGCTATTATACAATCGCTTTCACAAGTCTCGGTATGAGAAACCAGCGTAAAATACAGGACCCCGGGATCAGTTTATTCCAGCTTGTGATATCCGTTTCTAAAAATATCAATCATGCAGTTGGAACGCGAATTTTTAATCCTCCGAAAGGGTTATCACTCTCATGGGCCAACAAATGGCTAATCGTTTCCTCAACTCCCGGATTATGCCCCACCAGCATTGGGCGCTCGACTTCCTGGGGCAGGTGCTGTAAAGCGCCCATAAAATCAAAGGGACCACCGCCATAAAGTGAGTTATCCCAGCGAATCTCATCCCGATATCCAATCTGTTTTGTGACCAGTTCGACGGTCATTTTGGTACGCATTGCAGGGGACGAGATTATCAAATCGGGCATACAACGAAAACGGAGTAGGACGTTTCCCATTCGTGGCGCATCCTTTGCGCCCCTTTTTGCCAGAGGACGCTCAAAATCCGATAAGGAGGGATTGCTCCAATCGGATTTAGCATGCCGGAGAATAAGTATCGTCTTCATCGTAATAGCGTTGAGGTTTTGAATATAGTATAATGATATTCGTATAAATATAAAGTAGAATACGCAGGTCTCTTCGTATAAAAACTGTATATGTCAAATAGTGCTCTGCAGCAAGAGGCCTGATTGATAAGGGATATCAAAGTTGGGGGAGATAAAAGATGAAATTGCGAGGTAAAAAAGCTCTGGTTACCGGCAGCAGCAGAGGAATTGGAAAAGGTATTGCCCTTGGACTGGCTGAGCAGGGCTGCGATTTAGTTATTAACTATGTTCACAATCAGGAAGCTGCTGAAAACGTTGCAGCTATGATCGGGAAGATCGGTAGGGAATCCCACGTTTTAAATGCCGATATCTCAAATATGCAAGATGTTGAACGCCTTATTCTTGAATCTGAACGCTTGCTCGGGCGGATTGATATACTTGTGAACAACGCAGCTATTACCCTTTTTGAACCTTGGTCTGTAATTACGGAAGAACATTGGGATACTGTCCTGAATACAAACTTGAAAGGTTCGTTTTTCTGTGCCCAGATTGCAGCGCGCGGTATGATAGATAGAAACATCAGCGGCAGTATCATCAATATATCATCCACAAACGGGAGCGTTGCCGAGGCAGATGTACTTACGTATAATGTTAGCAAAGGAGGAGTTGAAATGCTGACGAAGTCTCTCGCTGTTGAACTGGCACCCCACAATATACGGGTAAATTCCATTGCTCCTGGTATAATTAAAACCGATACAGGTGATATATTCTTTGCAGATCCGGCCTTTAGAGAGCATTATAGGAAACACATACCGCTCGGGAGGTTTGGCTCTGTATGTGATTGTGCAGGTGCTGTGATTTTCCTGGCATCCGACGAGTCACAGTACATTACGGGAGCATCAATAGTTATTGATGGAGGTTTGCTAAGCGATCAGTGCCCTAAACTGTCATAGATCAGTTTTCAAAGTACTTCCAATGTACCCTTCATGAAGGAGATGTCAAGGGCAAGTACCATCGCTCCGGAATGCTTGTTAAGATCACCCATAATGGTTTCAATACCCTCAACCACCTGAGGAATGACTTTGCTATCGACAATAGAGAGTATTGTTCTGCTTATCTCTGAGCGCTCGCCCGTAAAATTAATGAATTCGCTGAATAACGGTACATTGGAAAGTATGTTCCGCGTTCCTCTGGATTCAAGTATGGAAATCCCTCCTATCCCGTTACTGATGAGAACCTCGATTAAATCATCAAGATATTTTTTCTCATAGAGGGTTATGAGAAGTACCTTTTTATCCTCCAAATCTTTCTTTGGTTTACCTTCTTCTTCAGGAGATATATATCGAAGCAAGGATTCTTTCAGCGAGATTGAAGAACGGGCATTTAATAGTTCCTTTCTGGCATATCTGTTTTTTGCTACACGGGAAATCTGGGCAAGAATTTTTAGATATTGTTCCTGTTTGGTTCCCGGGCCGATTATGGTAAAGAATATCCTCGTCTTTTTTTTGTCGAGACTCTCAAAGTCTATTCCTTTTCTCGATACTGCGACGGAGATAACAAAATTATCGATATCCTTGAGCCGGGCATGTGGGATTGCAATACCTTCTCCAAAGGCGGTGCTTCCCTTCGATTCTCGCTCAAACAGAATGTTTGAGATGCTCTCTGTGTTATGATCGGGGATGTAGGGGGAGATTAGCTCAGCAAGCTCTTTTAAACATTCACTTTTACTCCGAGCCTTGAGAAAAGGAGTGCAGGCATTTTCCTCAACAATGGAAAATATATCCATGTTTACCTCCGATCAATATCGAGTCCTTTGACAATCCCGAATTTGGATATAAGCGGCCCTATAAATTCATTAATCAATACAGTGAGCAGAATAATGTTGATTATAGTTGACAGCATGTGCTGTGTACTGGGTGAGCTCTGTGAGAATGCTGGCGATGTTTGCAGGAAGAGGGATAGTCCAATTGCAACGCCAGCTTGTGGGAAGAGGCTGAATCCTAAATATCGTCTTACTTTTATTGGTGCTTTTGTAATGACAGCCCCGCAGTACACACCGGCATACTTACCGATAAATCTGCTCGTAAGATATATAAATCCGTATAACAGGATTATTCCACCTGCAAAAACGTCTATATTAAGCTCAGTCCCTGCAAGTATAAAGAAGAAGGCGAAGAGCGGCGGTGTCAGAGGTTCTAAGATAAGGAATAGTCTCCTGTTTTGTGATGAGAGGTTGATGAGTACAGTTCCCATGATCATGTTGGCCAACAAGAGTGACAGATCGAACACAAGTGCCAAAGCTATTACGAGAAATAGTACGCATAGACTAATGAGCATTATCTCGTTTACCTTGTACATTCTTTTTGTTGAAAAGTTAAGTATGATGCCACCCGCTAATCCCAGAAGTGCTGACAACACAATCTCCGACATGGCACGGGTAATTCCAGCAATGACCCCTCCACTGTAGCTATTTGGAATCATGAGGGGTAGAACCTGGGCAAATATAACACTGAATAGTACAACACAAATTGCATCGTCAAATGCAACAACACCATAGAGATAATCGATGAATTCTCCCCGAGCGCGCATTTCCCGTGCAATTATAACGGTTGTCGCAGCATCGGTAGCAGCTGCTATTGCACCAAGCAGCAGGGAATAGAGAAAGCCAAAACCAGTTATAGAGAGAAATATTGTTACAAAGATCAGTGCGAAAAGGGATTCAAATAACGTTATGGTTATGATTTTTACACCAGTTCGTCTGACCTTTTCACGGCTAAACTCGCCACCGATAGTGAATGCGATGATTCCAAGTGCAATTTTTGTAAGAAAATGGAGGTTATTCGTTATTTCAATTGAAATGATTCCCGTGACGGACCTGCCTAAAAGTAGTCCGGCAAGAATATAACCGGTGATCGAAGGTAGGCGCATCTTTTCGAATAATTTTCCGAGCAAATATCCTGACAGGAGAAGAAGCCCAACACCGAAGACCTGGTAATGTATCAGCACGTCACTGAATTGTGTGAAAAGCGGAACGAAAATATTCATTTCTGCATTCCGGAATCAATGAGCACAATATAGTATGCACCCTTGGGAAAGTCTATTAACTTGCCAGGAGTGTAGCTGGCTGGAGATTCAGGGTGATGTTTGGTTGTAGACATTAAAACGTTGCATAAACACCCTTAATTTTTTATATTAGGTCTAAATTTATATGTAGCGAAGGTCTGACAGGTGGAAAAAATCAGTCTAATCATTAATGGTGAAAAAATCGAGATTAAGAAGGGCGAAAACTTTGCCTCAGTCATCGAGAACAACAGGTTAAAAAATAAAGGCAAGATAGTTGGTTTGAAAATAGATGGTCGGTTCCTTGATATTCACTCCCCAATCGAATTGGGAGGCTCTGCTGTTCCCGTTTATATTGATACGGAAGAGTCTAATGACATCCTCAGGCACAGCACCTCACATGTGATGGCTCAGGCGGTACAGCACCTCTTCCCCAAGGTTAAGCTTGCCATAGGTCCAGCTATAAAAAATGGTTTTTACTATGATTTCGATTTTGAGGAGCCAATTAACCCCCAGGATATTGAAAAGATCGAAGAGGAGATGAGAAAGATCATCGAAGAAGATCAAGGTTTTAACAGATTTGTAAAAAACAGAAAAGAAGCGATTGAATTTTTTAAAGAGCGGGGGGATCAGTATAAGGTTGAGCTTATCAGGGCCCTCGGAGAAGAAGATGAGATATCATTTTATCAAAATGGTGACTTTATTGATTTATGCAGGGGGCCCCACCTTCCCTCAACAGGATACATCAAGGCATTTAAACTGCTGAATCTCGCAGGTGCCTACTGGCGAGGTGATGAAAGAAATCCAATGCTCACACGTATATACGGGACATCATTTTTTAATGATAAAGAGCTTCGGTCTTATTTAATGCAGGTTGAGGAAGCTAAAAAGAGAGACCATCGGAAACTGGGTAGGGAGCTCGAGCTGTTTTCGCTTCATGAAGAGGGTCCAGGATTTCCATTCTGGCTTCCCAACGGAATGATTTTAAAAAATCTTCTCATGGATTTCTGGCGTGAAGAACATCAAAGGGCCGGGTATGTTGAAGTTCAGACCCCAATTCTTCTGAAAAAGGACCTTTGGGTCGAGTCCGGGCATTGGGATAACTACCGAGAGAATATGTACCTAACAGAGATAGACAACTATCCTTTTGCGGTTAAGCCAATGAACTGCCCAGGTGGAATGTTGTTCTATAAAGAAAAGATTCACTCATACAGAGAAATGCCGATGCGTGTTGCTGAGGTTGGACTGGTTCACCGGCATGAGAAGTCAGGGGTGCTACAGGGGCTTTTTCGGGTTCGGAGCTTTACACAGGATGATGCGCATATTTTTATGATGCCCTCTCAAATTGAAGAGGAGGTTATCAGGGTCATTCAGCTTACCGACAGGATATACTCAGTTTTTGGATTCGATTATCAGCTTGAGCTCTCGACGAGGCCTGAAAAATCGATTGGGACTGATGCACAGTGGGAAAATGCGACTATCGGTCTTGAGAATGCCCTAAAGACAATTGGAAAAGAATATATGGTTAGTCCTGGTGAAGGGGCATTCTACGGTCCGAAAATCGACTTTCATCTCGAAGACTGTCTCGGGAGGCTCCATCAATGTGCAACAATACAGCTGGATATGTCTCTTCCAGAACGGTTCGATTTGAACTATATTGACAAAAATGGAAAAGAAACTCGACCGGTTGTTATTCACCGGACTGTACTTGGGAGCCTGGAGAGATTTATCGGTATATTGATAGAGCATTTTGGAGGGAGATTTCCACTCTGGCTTGCACCTGTACAGGTCGTGGTAATGTCAATTACGAGGGATCATGTGGAGGGAGCAAGAAGTATCGCCGAACAGTTACGAAAGGGTGGTATACGCGTTGTTCTCGACGACCGGAATGAGAAGTTGGGATATAAAATGAGAGAAGCAGAGGTGAAAAAAATACCTTATATAGTTGTAATCGGCGATAGAGAGATAGAGGAAAATACCCTTTCCGTGAGAAGGGGCGGTGGGAAAGATATGGGCACATCTACGCTTGATGATTTTAAGAAACTACTCGATGAAGAGCGGATGGCAAGAAAATAGCTGCCAAGAATAAAATTCTTGATTTTTGACCAATTTTTACTATTATATTCTAAATATTTAAGAATGGGGTGATAGCATTAATAAACATCCAAGGATTAATGAGGAGATTCGTTCACGGGAAGTAAGGCTCATCGACTTTGACGGTACACAGCTCGGAATCATGGAGGTACAAAAAGCCCGGGATGTTGCGGATTCGAAAGGTTTAGACCTTGTTGAAGTTTCACCCAATGCAAGTCCTCCTGTCTGCAAAATATTAGATTTTGGAAAGTATCGTTTTGAACAGTCAAAAAAGATAAAAGAATCGAAAAAAAAGCAGAAAGTGATCATGATTAAGGAGATGCGGCTAAGACCAAAGATAGAAGATCATGATTATAAAACAAAACTGCGGCAGACGATCGGTTTCCTTGAAAAGGGATACAAGGTCAAGTTATCCCTTCGATTTCGAGGGCGAGAAATGGCACATACCGATATAGGCAGGGAATTGGTCGATCGGATGATTTCGGACGTTAGTGAAGTTGGTGTTGCAGAAAACAAGCCAAAATTCGAGGGTAGGGTTATCGTTACCATGCTTGCTCCCAAGACGAAGAAGTGATTACACCGATAATCACCCACCTCGCTTCATCAATAAACAGGATCTGTTATACGTTAAGAATTGATACAGAGAGTAAGGGGAGTGAATAATGCCGAAATTGAAAACGAAAAAGGGAGCCCTTAAGAGATTTCAATTTTCAAAGAGTGGTAAAATCAAGAGAAAAAAAGCATATAAAAGCCATATTTTAACCAAGAAAAATGGTAAGCGAATACGGCATTTAAGAAAACCAGAGTACGTGTCGTCCAATGCGGAAAAAAAATCGATAAAGAAGATGCTTCCATATATGTAATATTTCAAGCACCATTTGGTTAATAGATTATACCAGCTTTTAGGTGGAGCGAAAAAATGCCAAGAGTACATTCCGGTAAGGTAAAACATAAAAGAACAAAAAAGATATTGAAAAGTGCGAAAGGATATCAAGGCGGAAGAAGCAAGCTTTACAGAACTGCTCGAGAAGCGGTAATGAAGGCAGGCCAATATGCCTATAGGGATCGGAGGGCAAAAAAAAGAAATTTCAGGAAACTTTGGATCGCTAGAATAAATGCCCGCGCACGAGCTTCAGGGTTATCGTACAGTATGTTTATGAATGGCTTGCAAAAAGCCGGAGTCATTATAAACAGAAAAATGCTCAGCGATATAGCTGTGCATGATGATGTTGCTTTCGATAAGCTGGTAGAGCTTGCAAAAAAGACGATATAACAATCTTTTAATCGTTGTTTGTATAGCTCTTTAACTTTATTTCCTGATTGTTTCCCCATGAGGCCAAAAGTTTTTTTTGAGAGGTCGGACCATGGATGATAAACAGCTAAAGCTCCTTGCGGAGAGAATTAACAATGCGATTTCTTTTATTGAAACTATGAAAGCAAGAGAAAAAACCCTCATTGAGGAAAAAAAAGAGATTGAAAAGAAAGCGGCCGAACTGCAGGAATTGATGGCGGAAAAGGATAAAAAAATTGATGATCTTTCTGAAAATCAGCTGTTTTTAAAAAACAAGATCGAAGCAGTTCTGGACAAACTTGAAGGACTGGCGAGTCTCGAACCTAGCGGTTCCGTCGCGGAAAAGGAAACATTTCAATCCACAATGGAAGCGGAACAAGAAACAGCTGGTGCTGAAAATGAGGAAGAAACTATGAACAATGACATTGAGGATAGTGGTGAGATAATTGTTGAAGAAAATATTGTGGATTTGAAGAATGATGAAATAACCGATGATGTCGAAGAGAACAGGGTAGATGAAGAGGATGTTCTTGATGAAGAACCCGCAGATGAGGAAGTATTAACGGAAGAATCAACCAAAAATGAGAATCTTTTGTTTGATTCAGAGACAGAAGAGTCTTTAAATGAAAAACAATAAATCGATTATGGAGAATAAACGCGGGCAATAATGAAAGCGGATGACAAAGTAATCACCTTTGAAATTTTAGATGAACGATTTACAATAAGGGCAGATGTTTCCAAGGATTATTACCGAAGACTTGTCGATTACCTGGATAAAAAAATTGATATCATTAAAAATAAAGTTCCCAATCTCAGTAAAATAAAACTTTTAACTTTTGCCGCACTGGATATCGTCGACGAGCTGATCAAACTGAAGAACACCTCGCTTGACAAGGGTGAAGTTGAAAAACTGAACAAGCTATCCGATTCATTAGCATCGGTGATAGATGATATTGAAATGCATGTGACAGAGGAATAAGAACCGTTGTACATTCAATCCTCGGATAGTATATTGACCAAGAGGGGAGGGCCCATAGCTCAGTTGGTCAGAGCAGCTGACTCATAATCAGCGGGTCGTAGGTTCGAATCCTACTGGGCCCAATGTTTAACTCTTTGTCCTATAAGAAATTAGGACAATTTATTGCTTACCCTCTCTTTCCTTTGTTGCCTGTTATAAGCAAAATTGTCAGCAAAGAAAAGGGAGGGTTTTTTCATTATGCCACACAAACCTTTTAACATTTACAAACGTCCTACCACGAAAAAAAATATAAACATCTTTTATGTTCAGTTTTATGACGATGATGGTAATCGTCTACCCGGGAGAAGTAGTGGACAAACTAGCCGGGCAGCTGCTGAGACAAGGGCACACGAGCAATTAAAAAAGGGCTTAATATCACCAATGAAAGACGTAACATTCGGTAAGTATGCTGAGCAGTGGTGGGTATACGATAAATGCCCTTACATCCAGGGAAAATTGGCACGAGGATTTGATATATTGACCTGCCCCCCAAAAACTAGTCCAAATGTTATGTTAGGATCTGGAAGGAAAATCCTCAGAAGGAGGCAGGTTAATGGCCCAAAAAAGGTACACACCGGAACAGATAATCCGAAAACTCCCCAGAAGCTGAAGTGTTTATTGCCGAGGGTATGACAGCTGCTGAGGCTGCTCGTAAAATCGGCGTCAGTGAACAAACCTACTATCGGTGGCGGAAAGAGTATGGTGGAATGCAGGTAGAGCAGGCCAAGAGGCTGAAGACACTGGAGCAGGAGAATGTGAGACTGAAGCGTTTAGTAGCCGAGAAGGAACTGGACATCCAGATTCTGGGGGGAAGCGTTGGCGTTTGAATCAAAAAACTCCTGAGCCCGGCGAAACGACGATGGACCATTACTCATATCTGTGAAGAGTTGTCTGTTTCAGAACGCCGGGCATGCATGGTGGTGGGGGTGTCGAGGAGCTCATATCGATATCAGGCAAGAGAATCTAATGAGGAGCAGCTACTGATACAACGGATGACGGAACTGGCCTTGCAGTATGGACGGTATGGGTACAGGCGTATTACTGCACTGCTGCGAAATGAAGGGTGGGGTGTGAATCACAAGCGTATTGAGAGGTTATGGAGGAAGGAGGGGCTGAAGGTTCCCCAGTGTCAGCCAAAGAGGGGGCGGTTGTGGCTTAACGATGGGTCTTGTGTTCGACTTCGTCCTGAGTATAAGAATCACGTCTGGAGCTATGACTTTGTGCATGACCGTACAAGGGATGGGAGGGTATTGAGGATGCTCACGATACTTGATGAGTACAGCAGAGAATGCCTCGCGATTGATGTAGGTCGAAAGCTCACCCATGATGCAGTGCTGCATCGATTAACGGACCTGTTCTTCCGTCGGGGCATCCCGGAGCATATACGCAGTGATAATGGGGCAGAGTTTACAACAAAAGCAGTACGTAGTTGGCTCAGTCGTCTTGGTGTGAGAACGCT
>CAYFYU010000058.1:0-23784 GCA_964347455.1 uncultured Spirochaetota bacterium
TAGTATAGCAGCTTTGTGTATATTTTCTAAGTCTTTAGATTGCAGAATTAATAAATAGAGATGGCGGGTTTTCAAACTTATTTCAGCTTCCCAAACTGAATGTCGGGGGTTCGATTCCCCTTTCTCGCTCACAAATAACTCCCCAGCACGCAAAGGGTTGGGGAGTTTATTATTTAGAATACATTGACGATTTATTGGATATTATCGCAAGTTTAAGCGATACAATTTCTCGCTCGATAGTATAACTACCTTGCCAATATGCCGACAATGAACGTGTTACTGGCTCTGCGAGTATGGCAGCTTCGACATGTGCTAACTCCCGTTGTTGCCAATCACTTGGTAAAATTGAATGCCACTCTTTCACTAACAGTCGCTCTGTTTCGAATCTACAAGCTCTAAGAACCATGGCCGCTGCGAAATGCTCCTTTTAATGTTTCGTTGTACGTAGCATACCTAACATTTGAACCTCTTTTACTTAATATTGGACTATTAGAAGTCATGATTCTTCGATTTTAGATAGGAGAAGCGATGCGTTGAGTATCTTCGTCTTTCCTGAATATCCTCCTTGGCTACCTCACTCTTGCATTTTCGCTGCAGCTCTGCGCATCTTCATGCCGAAGCAAAAGCGCAGCACATTGGCCCTCCTTACCCCCTCGTACAAGAGCACAATGCCTGCGAAGGAGAGGACAACTATGGTGAGATACTTTGCCAGAATTGGAATCTGGAGCTGTACGACCCAGAATACGATCAGCAGAATTATCGGTTGATGCAGCATGTAGAAGGGAAGAACTGCCTCTGTAGCATACCTCAGAAAGCGGCCCCTAGCGGCCAGGTGCTTCATGCCGAATCCGAGTATTGCTAGAATGAAGCACCAGGAAGAGAGAGTGTACTGAAACCACCAGCCGACCAAATCCGTACGAGTTTTAATGAAAAGTCCCCTGTTGAGTGTTACTATCAGGGCGATGGCCACGATGAGAGAGACAAAGCGCTGTTTGATAATGGCTTGTTGAATCCTCTCATCGGCGAAAATTAAATATCCAAAGAACAGAAGAATGAAGTAGAAAACTATACTCCAGCCGGCGAACTCCGTGGTCCCGAGTATGCTTTCCTGGTTGATAAAGGCCATGGGAACGGCCAGTAGAAGTCCCAACAGATAGATTAGACCGGGAATCTCAAGAGATGAGCCGATCCCTCTAATAAGGGGTCTTCCCACCTTGGAACGAAGGAGCAGGAACAGCGGTAGAAGCAGCAGCGAGAATATGAATAGCAGCATCAGATACCAGAGATGCATTCCATGAAAGGCAAAGTTACCTCCCTCCTCCAAGCCATATAATCCTTCGAAGTAATGCGGGAACCACTGGACAAAGGAGCCAGAGAACTGACCGTGCGTATACCGTTCCAGGTACACCTGGTGCGGTGATAGAATAAAGGCACCAAAGACGAGGGGAACAAAGAGGCGCAGTACTTTGCTCCAGATGAACCTACCCGCCTTTTGGTAGCCGAGACTGTACCAGATGCTGGCTGCGGAAACGACGAAGATGGTCGGCAGCATCCACATCTCCATGAATCCGAGAACAGATGCAAAGCCGGGAGAGATCGCATCTTTCACATGCCAGTCCCATTGATGAAAAGTTCTGCCGCTATGATAGAGAAACACAGAAAGGATCAGAAGTATCCTCATCCAGTCCAGATCGTTGCGTCGTTTTGGTTTAGTTTTTTCCATCTCTTTTTCCTCTTATATGATCTTTTGGCCATTCTTTATGTAGGTTTGATGGATCTTTTCTACCGGATCCTCCATGGCTGTTCTTTTTTACATAAAAGTGTCCAACACTGCCTCCACGGCTCTCTCTCGTGTAATGCCACCATCGTACATCGTGATCATAGCTACTCCGACAGATCCATTATGCCCCCTGAAGCCTTTTGCCGTGCTCAAGCCATCAGAGCCGACCACTTTATTGAAGTAATTTTTATAAATAGGGATTCGACGATTTTAGATAAGCTCGCCGCAGAAAGTCCCCGATTTGCTCGTTATTGATGTCCGACTGCTCTTACCGATAAAAAACGTCAGCCTTCTTGCAAACATGTTACATGGGCCAGGATATTTTGTCCAGAATAGAGATTTCTCATAGTTTTCAGGATATTTAAACAAATATGGACGTGCATAAATATTTTTAAAGTTAACTCCCTGGCCCACAACGAGTTTTAGGAAGCATACCGAGCATGACTATGAGAAGAAGAACGATTTTCGTTGGTAAAAATATTCGGAAGTATTTTACCGGTTTACAGTCAGCTCACTCAAGCTTGCCTTTGTGCGGTCATCCAGGCTCATCATGTTTATCCGCTGCTGGTTTACATGAATGGGTGCGATTCACATTGGAAAAAATAAGTAGAGGATATTTTCGGCAGACCAAGATACAATGCAAAGATTAAATAAAGAATCGAGAGGAGGAAAATACAAATGCAGTACACGTTTCTTGGCCGCAGTGGCTTGGAAGTGAGCAGGATCGTTCTAGGGACTATGAATTTTGGGGACGTAACACCTGAAAAGGAAAGCCTTACAATAATGAACAATGCGCTGGATTTGGGAATTAACTTTTTTGATTCTGCCAATGTGTATGGTTATCAGGTGAGGGTGGGCTTGACCGAGGAGATAATCGGGAAATGGTTGTCAGAGGATAAATCGAGAAGAGAAAAAATCGTACTCTCAACAAAAGTGCACTGTCCGGTAGGAAAAGAACCGAACGAGCGGGGTTTATCCGCATATCACATCAGGCACGCATGTGAGGAAAGTCTGCGCAGGTTGAAAACAGATCATATAGACGTCTATTTCATGCATCATGTCGACCGCGGTACGGCGAGGCCCCTCGAAATAAAGAATTTCGATCTCTCTGCGAGTATGAGAGACTTATACAGTCCGCCGCACCGAAAGGCAGAGACTCAGTGTGAGGAGGTCCTTCAGGCTATGGAAGTGCTGGTTTGTCAGGGCAAGGTGCTTTACCTGGGCTCGAGTAATTTTGCTGGATGGAATATTGCGCAAATCTGTGAGAGATCTGCTCAAAGAGATTTTCTCGGGCCAGTGTGTGAACAGAGCCTCTATAACCTGAATGCCCGAATAATAGAGCTTGAGGTGGTTCCCGCATGCCGTGATTACGGGCTTGGAATTGTACCGTGGAGCCCTCTTGCGGGTGGACTGCTCGGTGGGGTGTTTGAGAGCTCCGCAAAAAGCAGACGTGCGCGTATAGCAGATCAAATCGAATCGAATAGGGAAAAGCTCAACGTCTATGACAGTCTTTGTAAAAAGATTGGGGAGAAACCGGCAGATGTTGCGCTCGCATGGCTGCTCCATAATCCAGTCGTCAGCGGACCAATAATTGGACCGCGCACTTTGGACCAGTTAAAGGGTAGTTTGAGAGCGCTTGAGATCCGTCTGGATGATGATCTGCTCACAAAGCTTGATGAAATATGGCCGGGTCCCGGTGGTGAGGCGCCTGAAGCCTATGCCTGGTAATCCTTGTATATGAGGAAGTCACCAGATATCGCTCTTATTTAGAAAGTTCATTTGCGAGTGTTCAGAGTAACTGCGCACCATCTCCTTTCCACACACTACCGTGCATACGTGCAAGTGTAGTTGGTTTCTCATTCCCAAGACGCTCAATCATGCCCGGCGCTTTTGATGAATAGGAATAGTAATCCATATTTTTCCGAAACGATTCCTTCGGGGAGGAATGGAGGTGCATATGCGATAGTTCGTAATGCTCAAATCACTTTCCCATCAGGCTCGATGCTTTTGACGGATGTGAGGCCTGTGTATACAACGGCAATGATTTCGGCCTGAAGCTCCTCCTGTGGCTCAAGATGTCCACAGTTCCCGGTTTTGCTCGCGATGGCAAGTTTGGTTGAAAGACTGTTTGATATCTCGACAATCTGTGTGTATAGACCACGCCAGCTGCCCGTCGCTCGGAACAACCATAGATTGGGAAACACATCTCCTGGGAATGAAATACCAAAGCCAATTTTCGCGGCGGTGTCCGTTGCAGCATACCAGCCTGCTCCTACATCGGGCATATAGATGTGAATATCAGCCAGACTACCTTTTACAGGCATCATGCGTAGGTCAATCTTCTGCCCGCTTCGTGCTACAAGATAGGGCCATTCAAATTTCGTCCCGCCATCGCAGAGTAGAGAGCTCCACTCGTCCGTGGTTGCGTGCCTGCACGGAATGTCCAGGCGTGTATCAGGTGATGAATTCAGTGCTGGATGTATGTTCCATAAGAAATCAATCGGTGTTGCACCAAGATTAGTGTAACGGTACTGCACACGAAAGAAAGACTCATTCACACGCAGCAAAATTGTTTTTTCGAATCGTGTTGAATAGATGCGGCCATAATTGACAAACCGAACCGCTGCACTATCCGCTTCGGTTTCAACAATCTCCCACTCGGCCGGTTGTGACCAAATTTCGCCGTGGTCGGGTAGTACGTCACCGAATGTTACCTCAGTGGGTACATCATTAGGAATAAGCTCATCCCATCCGCCAGACCACACATCGTCGAAATGAGTCCCGAATGGCTGGGGCTGCGGTGCTACATGCGGGTTATGCCAGAGCATGTTGCGGTTTGAGGGTTTGTGGACTATGTTCCAAATCTTGGCACCCAACTGCGGCAATAGGTCAATGCGGATGATCTCATTTTCCAGTCGAACCACCTGCAGGCCTTTAAAGGACCAGTCTGTATTTATTTTTACATCCATTTTTAAGTCTCCAGATAAAGCTCCCTCTCCTGATCTACGGTCAAACAAAAGAGTTTCAATGTAAGGTAAATGAGAACGGAATAGGTCAGTTTTTTCACAAACATGCTACCCGGAACAGCGCATTCCGTCAAGAAGTGAGTTCAAACCATATTTCCGGAACCTTTTAGTGGAAGGCACTTACGTTCACCTCAAAGCGTTGCCCGTGATTTTCCCAAATCATACTGGAAATGTAAAGTAATATTTGACTGCTTCAACGGAGATCAACAGTGTGTAATTACATCGACTATAGGAGCGATTCATATCATGAAATTAAAAATGTTCTTTATGCTTATACCCGCATCGCTGGTTAGAATTAGCGATTTCGCAATAACTTCCACTATTCGGTATTTGCCGTCACACCGGACGGAATCATTGTTACTGACCCAATCGATGCAGATGCGGCGAAGTGGCTGAAGAAAGAGCTCAGGCGCCGGTTCTATAAACCAATACGTTACTTGATTTACAGCCATGACCATGCCGGCCATATCTCAGGAGACGAAATATTCACCGAAGCGGCAATCGTAATCGCTCATGAGCAAGCTAAGAAGGATATCATCGGGGAAGTCGCGATAGGCCACCGTTTCTTTGGGAATGAAATCAACAGCAAAGAGACATGTGCGGATGTTTCGTGAATATCTGGAAACACTGTACATGAGGCGCTCCAAAACGCTCGAGATGGAAAATCCCTTGAAGAAATGAAACGGGCCATTAAGCTTGATAAGTACACTAGCTGGGGTGGCTACGAGCAGATGTTTGAACTCAATATTGAAGGCATGTACAGGATAGTGCAGGCAAATAGATGCGGAAACACTTAATCCCATTCACGGCTGGTCTGTAGCGTGTAAAGGTATAATTTATTTTGATCTTGACGCAGTACCTCTTCCGGATAACATATTTACGAGAAATCAAGTAAACTTTAATATGCACCAACAGAATATATGTTGGTCATTCCGGGGCAGATAGTTGCAAGACGAAAATGAGGTAAAAAACTCAATTTGCAAGATTACAAAACTTATATATGACAAGGATCTTTCTGATGCA
Source organism: uncultured Spirochaetota bacterium (assembly GCA_964347455.1). Lineage (GTDB taxonomy): Bacteria > Spirochaetota > B62-G9 > B62-G9 > DRHN01 > JAGLSF01. The sequence continues at coordinate 5,830 of CAYFYU010000058.1, forward strand.
TGCGGTGGGAATGTTTCTGTGAGAGACAAAGATAGAATATATATTACACCGAGGAGAGCTGGAGAAAACAATCAGTTTGAAATAGAGCCAAATTCAATTATTGTAACAGATCTATGCGCAATTCCCGTCTCGGGAGATATAAAGGAGATATCACGTGAAGCACTCATTCATTACTATATTTATCAGAATTTTCCTGATATAAATGCAGTTTTTCATGCCCATCCTTTTTACATAATGGTTTTCGGCTCGGCTCATAAGGTTATACCAACAGTGAGTGAAGCAACGAGGAACTATCTTGGTGAAGAGCCGATATCATGTATTGAGGAGGTGGTTCCAGGTTCAATAGAGATGGCAGAAAAGGTTATTGAAAACTTTAAAAAAAGAAGGAAATCGAATCCACCGACACCAGCTCTCCTCTGTAATCTACCATTTCACGGTGTATTCGTAGCAAGTAAAAATATAAATCATGCTTTCATTACTTTAGAATCAGCAGAGCGTAATGCCAAAATGCTCACATACAGAAAACTTATCTTTGAAAACGATGATGAGGTTGATTTTTCTATCCATAAGAGACTCACAACAGAAGAGAGGGATTCTATTGAAGAGCTAAAGGAAGTATGCAAACAGGGATTTACCTATAGAGATGCCAACGGAAATATTACCACCTACAAGCATAAACACATCACGTAATAACGCCCAGAATGTCATTCAGACTGCCCTTAAGAAATAGACCTAACGAAAGTGAAAACTCGTCTACGTTGATTGGTGACTCTGCTGCGATGTCGCAAATTAACCAGTTGTATGTGCGGTTCAGTGAGTCGATTAAGCTGGTTTCTATTGATGCTCCGAAGAGCAGTAAATACTGTCAAGATAAAAGATTATTAAAAGTGATGAGCTTACATATTGACCTGTGATCCGCAAGTTGTTATTGTAATAAGATAATATTACGTTTTCAATACAGCTAAGGTTTCTATATGGGCTGAAGGAGGATTGTATGTTTAGAAAATTGATAGTACTGGTTCTTATTGCCGCAGTCACTTTGCTATTGTCCGTTGTGTCATGTTCGACTGTTAAAGGTATAAAAGCCACTAAACAAACTGTGAAGGGCATGAAAGATATTGCCTATGAGACGCAGGTATCCGATTTTGATGGCTATGAGAAGTGGATGAAGGTGAACAAGGAGACCATTACAGGCGATGTATTCGGGGTGCTCGGTCCAGCTCATGCCGGTGCAGAAGGTTTCAGGGAAGTCTACATCAACAAGACCGGTAAAAAGGTTTCAACCGGAAGGGAAGATTTTCCCTATCCAATGGGGACCATAATCGTGAAGGAATCCTACACGAATGAAGACGGCAAAAAGGGTGAATTGACAGGCCTTACTGTCATGATCAAGCGAGGCGGTCTATACGATCCTGACAACGGTAATTGGGAATACATGATGGTAACACCAGAAAATGAAGTGATGGCTCAGGGGAGGGTGGAGATGTGCATCGGTTGTCACGCCGAAGCTACCGAAACGGACTGGGTATTCAATAATAGAAGATAGAAACGCTTTCCCTCTTAAAGTGTGTAATTTTTTTCATGAGCAAAATTTTCTCATTGCTATAAGACAACCTTTAGTGTAACTACACCATTTATCACAGCAACAGTTTTCGCGTCGGGTACCGAACACTCTATGGATAAAGCTCCGGTCCTGCAGCAGGCACACCTCCAAGGACCGTAATGAATTACATAAATGCACATGGGAGCATTAAGGGTATAGTCTATATCCAATTACGCAGAGGTGCTAAGCGTAATGAGTTAATGGGTGTCATTATATACGAAAGAAATTGGAAGAATGCCTTGGATGTATTGACAAAATATGGTTTGGATGCTTATTGGAAGGAAGTTTATCATTTAACCGGTATTAATATGCCCATAGGTCGTGTGACCGGCCAGTATGGACGATTCCTGAAATGCATTACTACAGAAGATGAGATAAAGACAGAACTAGCTGGCCGGTTCAGTTATATGATTGAAGGTGTTGCAGAACTGCCCGTTACTGGAGACTGGGTACTGGTTATGATGCAAAAAGGGATAGATAATGGCCTTATTTATGATGTGCTACCCCGAAAATCATGGGTTGCACGACGTAGGAGCAAAGGCTATCACATGGAACAGCTTTTGGCAGCCAATGTTGACTTCCTCTGCATTGTAAGTTCCCTCGACAAGACACTGAATATGAATCTTATTGAACGCTACATGCTTCTTGCCGCAGAAGGACGGGCACCGTACGCACTGCGGACCATAAAGGGTGGCACATCACTACTTCACGGCAACTCTTTTTAACGCCAGCCGGCGTCATACTGCTCGATACTCCTGGACTACGGGAACTGGCACTCACTGGTGAAGAGTCAGCACTTAGATGAGGTACATGTACAAATTGCTGTGGCAGCGAAGAACTGCAGGTTCAGGAACTGTACCCATACGGTGGAACAGGGGTGTGCTGTACTCAAGGGTATAGCGAGAGGTAAGATTCTCGTAGAACAGTATGAGAACTACCTTAAAATGAGAAAGGAATTGCAGCATCTGAAACGGAAGGAAAGTCAGTCAGGTAGCTTTAACGCTAAGAAACGATGGAAAGATATCTCAAAGGAGATTAAACGGATAAAGGACCGAAAATAATGGTATATAACCTGGTTCTGTTTATTGAATAGTATTTATTAATACCTAGCGTGGCTTTCAGCTGCAACCGATATTTTATTAGCGCTTCCAGAATTTTGGGGTAAGGAGAATGATTACTGTATAAATCTCAAGTCTGCCGGTCATCATGATAAAACTCAAATACCACTTTATATAATCCTGATAAAAGGCGTAGTTACCTCCCGGGCTTATTTTTCCAAAACCAGGACCGATGTTTCCCAGTGTTACGAGAGCAGTGGATAGAGAGGTGAGAATATCGTTTCCACCTGTGGCGACAACCAGAGTTGTGAGGAGGAGTAGAAGAATATAAAGAAAGACAAATCCAGCTACTGGATAGAGCATATCCTTTCTCATAGTGTCACCACTTATCTTTATCTGAAAGATCCCACGTGGGTAGATGAGGTATTTGAGTTCATTCCAGCTCTGCTTGAAAAGCGTTACGATTCGGATAACTTTCATTCCACCACCTGTTGAGCCTGAACATCCTCCAATGAACATGAGAAGAAAAAGAACCACCTGGGAAAGAACTGGCCACCCTGCGTAATTCGTTGTGGTAAAGCCTGTTGTAGTGAGGATGGAAGCTGCTTGGAATCCGGCAAAGCGAAAACTCCTTCCCAATGTCTCGAATGTACTTCCAAAATTATTAATAGCGATAATAGTCATAGCTACTAGAAATATTGCAATATACACTTTGTACTCAGTATTTCCAAAGAAGGAGCTCAGTTTTCCAGTTATGAGCTTAAAGTATAGGACAAAGTTTGTTCCTGCCATTATCATGAATACGGTGACAACAACATCGATGTACGCTGAATTATAGTGACCTACACTGCTGTTCTTCGGCGAAAAGCCTCCAGTTGCCAATGTACCGAAGGTATGGGTAAAGGCATCGTAGAGACTCATACCACCTGCCATGAGGAGGAGCGTTTCCGCCAGGGTGAGGGTCATATAGATAAACCAGAGGATTTTTGCTGTCTCAGTTACCTTTGGTGTAATTTTGTCCACAGAAGGACCTGGGGCCTCAGCCTTTATGAGCTGCAATCCCCCAACACCAAGGAGTGGAAGAATCGCTACTGTTAGGACAACGATTCCCATCCCACCGAGCCAGTGGGTGAGGGAACGCCAGAACAGTATGGATTGCGGCAGTGCCTCTATATTCGTTAAAATTGAAGCTCCTGTTGTTGTGTAGCCGGACATCGTTTCAAAAAATGCATCGGCAAAATGGGGGATCGATTTCGAGAGGACAAAAGGGAGACAGCTGAAAAAAGCAGATGAGACCCAGCTCAGGGTCACAAGTAAAAAACCATCCCTGGTAGAAATAGTGTCTTTTCTGTTTTTACGTGTGAAAAAGAGTATGAGAGCGCTTATGAGAACTATCGTACCAATGGGTGTTGCAAAGCTCTGGAGGATCTCTTTTTCATTCTTGTAAAGCGCTATAGATAAGGGTATGAGCATAAAGAAGGCGATAATGAGCAGAAGAACGGAAACAACTCTTGCAACCTGTTTAACATTCATTATTTACCGGTAAATATGTTCTCTATTTTAGAGATCGATTCCTTTCTGGCAATAACAATGATATAGTCGCCATTTTTAATGGTGCAGTTCCCGTCAGGGAGGATGTTCTGATTTTCTCGTGTCAATGACACGATGAGAGTCTGGGGAGGCAGATTAATCTCTGTGATCTTGCTGCCAGATATCTGGGAATTCTCAACGGACAGTTCCATTACTTCCACCATGCCATCTAAAAAGCTGTAGATGTTTCTTATATTGCCCTTTCGAATCAATTTAAGGATCGAGTTTACCATACTGTTCTTTTGACTGACCGTTACGTCGATACCGAGATTTGAAGCGATGTTTATATAGCTGTTTTTATTGACCACCGCAATGGTACGTCTGATTCCGAGGGTTTTTGCATAAACTGCAGTTACTATATTCAGCTCCTGATTGTCGGTTGCAGTTACCATGAGATCATAATCTGCAAATTGTCCTGCTTCGTATACCCCTTCATTGGAAATGTCTTCATTGAGTATCAGTGCACCAGGAAAACGTTCAGACAGCAGATCACATTTCCTAAGTTCCTTTTCGACAATAATTATATTTTTTTTCCATTTCTGGGCTAATGAGTGGGTAAATCTGCTAAAGAAAGAAAGGTCACTTATCTGTTTTTGGAGAAGGTAGTCTACAATGTAGCTGCCGATTTTTCCCCCTCCTACGATTACGATTTTGTTGAGCTGGATTTTCAGCTTTCCCGTCTGTAGGAATAATTGTTCCAGATTTTCCTTGGTAGCAACCAAGTAAAGATTATCATTCTCCTGAATAATGGTATCGCCTGATGGAATGATGTAGCTATTATTCCTTAAAATAAAAGCCACGAGGAAATCGATTTGAGAGTTGATTTTGATCTCCTGCAGAGTTTTGTTGACGAAGGTGGAATTCTCGGAGATGGTGATGTTTCTCATCTGGAACCGGGTCTTCTCGAAAAATAATATATCACCCAGAGCACCGTGTTCAATCGAGCGTGTAATAACCTTTGAAGCTTCTATTTCTGGATTTACAATGTGATCAATACCGAGGAATGGGCTTTCAAGAATCTGTGTGCGTGAGTATTCGAGATTTCTGACACGAGCTATTTTAAAGGGAACTTTAAACGCGCTGCTCACCAACCCGCAGGAGATCATATTTAACTCGTCAGAATCGGTTACAGCAATGAAAAAATCTGCCTTATCGACACCGGCCTTTTTTAATACCTCGATGTTATTGCCTTCATCATTCACCACCATACAATCGAGATAGTTAGATGCATGTCGAGCGACTCTCATATCTCTATCAATAATCACAACATTCTTGTTTTCATTGATGAGTTGTTTGGCTAATTGAAATCCGACGATTCCTGCGCCTAAAATCACTATCTTCATTGAGATTCGATACTCACGTAAATTTTAGTATCTCTGTCCACCCTGGCATTTCTACTATAATAAGAATAAGAAGAAGGTTACAAGTCAAACGAAAGTCTGACTTCTTCGCTCAAACAAAACTCCACCTCGATTAAAGGTTAGAGGATCCGACGCGTAACTCGAGTGCATCGAAACCCACTTCCTTGCCCTGGGAGAGATGTTCTGCATCCACTGTGTAATGGAAGTAGAATAAGCACATTTCATCGTTCGCTCGCTGACCGTATCGGATAGTCTTTGGCTTTCGGTAAGGGTTGTTTGGGTTGTCTTCTGAATTGTCGTAGTAAGCAACCAGATTGAGCTGCGAGCCGCGAGGCAGCGCGAGTGGTTCCTTGAGAACATAGACCTGCTGCCAATTAGCATCGTAATCAGGAGCCCAGAGTATTGGAACCTCACTGTCACCATCACGGGTAGCCCACACTTTCATCTCTTTACCCAGCAGGTGAATGTCTCGTGGAATCGTTCGGGTTGCAGTTACTTCGTGATTTTTCGCACCCGCTGGTATTTTGAAGATCGCGTTCCCAAAAACACCGAATCGCACCCGTTTGTCGACGGGTCCCTCCGCAAAGTGCGAACCGACACGGGCGCGTTCCTGCAAACAACTGATGTTGCGCTCTCACACCAACGTGCGATACGCGGGTGCATGCACGCACACGTACTTGGGGATCTCCTTCAGTCAGCTGACTGATCCCGCAGAAGCTGCTCCACATCTTTGGTGTAGTAGTAGTAGAAGTAGCACATCTCATTATTTGCGTTCTGACCGAAACGGATGTTTCGTGGTTTCTCATACGGGTTTAGCGGGTTGTCCGTTGAGTTGTCATAGTAGGCGACAAGGTTGATGTATGAGCCCTCGGGCAGATAGAGTGGCTTTGCGAAGTCATAGACCTGCTGCCAGTTAAAATCGTAGTTCGGAACCCAGACGATGGGTACCGTTTCGCCGCTGGGTAGGGTTGCCCATACCTTCATCTCTTTTCCCAGATTGTGCATATGCGGCCAGCCTGAATTGATGTGTATATCCTGTCTGATCTTCTGCTTCGCTCTTACTTCGTATCTTTTTTCGCCTGCCGGTATCTCGAAAGTCGTGTTTCCAGTTACTCCAAGATAAACTTGCTTGTTGACCGGCGCTTTTGCAAAGTACACACCGACCCGGGTGCGGTCCAAGCGTTTTTGACCATCTGGTGCATAATGGATGCCTATAACGAGATAGGATCCGGCTGGCATAGAAAACGCCATGCCATCTGCCAGGAAACGGGGTGAACCCCCCGGCGCCCAAAGATCAATTATCATGCTATAGTTGAACCCCATGTCTTTGTCAAAACCCAATCCGGGTGACTCCCTGTCAAGTTTTGGGGATATACCCTCCGTGTCAAGGTAGATACCGAGATGGTGCACCACTTCTTTCGCACCGGGTATGATCTCAATCGCCGATATCCAAACATCCTCTTCTGGTTGATATGGCAGCACAAAGGATCTGTAGAAATCCCTGCCTCGCCCGCGTACCCTGAAATCACCGCCCGGATCGAGCACCAGATCAGGTGTGCCCAGCTGCCATTCGTCTGGGAAGTCAATCGGGGGCGGCTCATCAAGAGGATTACCAGCTGGTGCCCCTGCATCCACCCACCGGGCTATGGTGTCAATTTCCTCCTCAGTTAACGCTCTCTTGTTTTTGAACTCGCCGTAGCCCTCGGCCGCTCCCCAGGGCGGCATGATACGGAGCCTTGTAACTTCTTCGATTAACGGTGCGAAATCTGAGACCTCCTCGTAGGTTATTAGAGAGAATGGTGCTATGCTGTTCGGTCTGTGGCATGACTGGCAATTGTTCTGTAGAATAGGTGCAATGTCCCGTGAGTAGGTGACTTCAGATCTCTGTGTATCCTGAGACGAGGCTGGTAGCGCACCGAACAATACCATCAGCACGATGAGTATTCCGCCCAATGCAAAACCGCCAGTTCCAATTATTATCATTCGTCTGCGCAAACGAATATTTTCACAACATGAATTTATTTTAACAATTTGTACACGTTTGAATAGCATATCAATTCCTCCCAATTTTTTAATCACAAATTATGTGGGGGTATTATTACTTTCTTATGTGATTCAACCTCTAGAATTAACTATCATACATTAGAGCAAGACATAAATTACTCCCCTTCAAAATTTAGTGTCCTTTTATAATCTTTAATAGCATACAGGCATCGAGAAAAGGATTTTTTCGTAATGAATGTTAAAGTTGTTTGAATAAACATTCTTGCTTTAGAGAAACCCCTGTATTATTGGTTTAATATAAGGAGGACGAAAATTAAAAATTGGTAATGGCTATTATAGTGCTGATCAATTTTAATATTCTATTTGGAGTCGCAATATCGGAGGAGCTCAGGTTTTTTACCATTAGAGATGCAGGTAAAATAGGATCCACTGATGGCAGGGTCAGGTCTGTACAAAGGGGATCAACATATCTTACCGTTGATGATAGTGGAGAAATAGTGCTTGCAACGAGTAGTGCAGAAAACAAAATCTATGCTTTCAGTATCAATGAAAACCACCTATTGGGTATTGTTGAAGTAGGAGACACGCCAAAGGGAATTAAGATATCGCTTGATGGCAGGATTGCCATGGTGGCAAATAAGGGAAGCGCAACGGTGAGCGTTATAGATTTAAAAACAATGAATGTGATTCGAGATATCCTCGTCAGTCCAGTTCTACACAATATTGTCTTTTCTCCAAACTCGCAGTATGCTTATGTGACCATTTAGTGTGGCGATAAAATTGCTGTACTTATCTTAGATAGATTCGAAGTACTTGAAAACATCCCGTTATCAGGAGAACCTCACAACCTTGACATAACACCTGACGGGAGATGGCTCTATGTAGCAAACAGAGCCAGCAAAGATGTAGCAGTTGTGGATCTCGAAGGGAAAGCAATTGTTGCAAGAATTCTGGTGAGTACAGGTCATTATGGTATCGATGTGTCCCCAGATGGAAAATATGCTTACGTTTCAGGTTTTGGATCGAATCTTGTAAACATTATCGATACAAAAACCAATACACGGATTGATCAGATCGTTGTTGGGAACATACCGCATGGAATACGAGCATCGAGTGATGTACAAGATTTGTTTGTCACCGTAGCTGAAGCCAATGAGATTGTTGTGATCGATACAAATGAGCGGACGATTAAGGAACGGCTTGCGACAGGGGAATTTCCATTCTGGATGGCTTTACCCGGGAATTATTGACATTCATTGACGAAATCTCATCCTCTAAAATTGGGGTGTTTCGGGTAATAAATTTGGGGGTAGCGTATGGCCAAATCAAAAATTTCGCAGGAGTCAATCATGTCAAACTGGAGAGTGCTCTGTGAAGATATCGGCGAACGGCTGGCGGGCACCGATCAGGAGCACAGGGCTGCTCAGTATGTTCTTGAGAAATTGAAGGAAACGGGTTGTACACATTGTCATTTGGAATCCTTTCCCTGCCGTTCACGTCGGGGTGCCACGGTGAATGTCCAGGTTGATTTCGGAAGTGGTTGGCGTGATGTAGAAGCTGCTGCGGTTACAGGTTCATCTTCGACAGACGGAGTGGTTGAGGGTGAGGCGGTTTGGTTTGAAATGCCGGAAAATGCGCCGAGACTGAAACCAGGTCTATTAAAGAGCAAAATCGCTGTGCTTTTTGGCCCACTACCGGAAATAGTTGAACATCATATTAAGCTCGTTGAGGCAGCTCCTCTTGCGGTAGTTCATGTTGACCATCGTTTACCCTTTAGCTGGGCAAAAAATGATGGAACCTATCCTCTCTGGGTAACAAAATACGGATTTCCTGCAACTGTTACCGTACCTTTTAACGAGGCCTGGCATTGGCGTCAAAAAGAGAAAATACGGTTAAGGGTGAGGTCGGAGATGAAAATGGTGGATAGCAGATCTGATAATGTGGTAGCTGAGCTTCCCGGAACCGATCCGGATCTAGGCATACTACTCTTAGGGGCCCATCATGATTCCCAGGCTGGAAATGTCGGTGCAGATGACAATGCATCGGGTGTTGCTTGCCTATTAGAGCTTGCGAGACTGCTTCGGGGATTGCATCATAAGAGGACAATCCGTTTCGTATCCTTCGGTACGGAGGAGCAACTCTCCGTAGGTTCGGCACACTATGTTAAACAACACAGAAAAGAGCTCTATAAAATTGACCTGATGATCAATTTCGATAGTGTTGCATCACCACTGGGTCATCATGAGATGTATTGTACAGGTGGGCCCAATCTCGCCAGTTATGCAGCCAGATGTTTAGAAAAACAGAAGTTGTTTGTATCGGTGAAGAGAGAAGCCGATCCCTTTGCCGATCACTTTCCCTTCACTGTATTTGAAGTTCCGGCACTGTGGTTTTTCCGTGAGAACTTTCCTGGTGGCCGCTGGCAGCATCACAGCATTCACGATAACCTGCAAAATGTTTCCATTCATGTCATTACGGAGCTTATTTCTGCGGTTTACCGACTGATTACAGAGGTTGTAATGAATGAGAAGCTCCCATATGGGAGAGAACTCGATCCCGACTTGCGTGAGCAAACTCTCATCTATGCAAAAACGTTGTATGATTTAACGGTGTAGACCGATAAATCATAACGCTTTTTATTGCGAGCAAGACAACCATTTATTATAATTATGCATGGTTACAAAGAACTTGTAACCATGCATAATTATAATCCGCATTTAGAACGACGACCTTTTGTAGTGGAGGAGAGAATGGTAAAACTGGCTGGTAGATTCATAATCGTCATACTCTTTGTTTTAATGGTGCCGATCATTGCACTATCCGTTGAAGTTGACTTCATTTCTGGTGAAGTTCAGTACAGTCATCTCAGTAGTGAATGGAAACAGCTCGACATTGGGATGAGTCTCGTTTCAGGTGATATCGTAAAGACCGGTGTCAACAGCGAGGCAGTTCTTCGGGATGAAGATAACGAAATATATATATCTGAAAAATCGAGCTTTACGATCTCTGAGAAATATGTTCAGGAAAATAAGAAACCCACCTTTATGCTATTCCTTGGCAGGATGAAATTCAAGCTGGGAAAATCTGGCGTATCGGAACCTGATATTCAAACACAAACTGTAAACCTCACGATCAGGGGAACTGAGTTTGAGGTGGGGTCCGGTTATGACGGTTCAACAATTGTTCTCATTGAAGAGGGCACGGTGGCAGTGCAAGGGAGAACTGAAGAGCTCGTCCTTGAACAGGGCGAGGGGACTGAGGTCGCTTTCGGGGAAGAGCCAACTGAAAAATTTGAGGTCATAACCAGAGTTATTGTATGGGACGATTGGCTTGAAAGCTCGCAGGAAGCGGTACAGGGAAATGAAACACAGCTTCTCAGCAGAATACTGGACCGTTTCGGGAATATTGAAAGTGAGATTGGGGAGTATGAGAAAATAAGGGAGAGTTCGCTCGCTGAGAAAGATAGGTATATTGCTCTGCGCGATAAGTCGCTTGAAGAGGATAAACAGGAGGAAGCGGAGGAATATTCACGCAAAGCTGGGACCTTCAGTAAAAAAGCCTTTCATTCGTTAGTGAATATCCGGTTTCTGGCCTTGTCTTCGATAGGTCTCTATGATATGGCCCAAAGAATTTACAGTGACATCGAGGAACCCACACCCGAACAACAGGAACTGTTTGATGCAATCGAAGAAGTTTTCAACGGCATCGAGGCAAAGTATATTTATGTAGGTGACAGGGCGAGACTTGAAGAGAAAGCCAAGAAGAAGAAAGGATGCCTGAGTTTTATCTGATTTGCTCATCGTTCAGCCGGATTACCCATGAAGTTTTATGCAAGCTTCTGTAAATTTATCACTATTGTCTTACTGCTGTTTCCCCTATCGGCAGATGCACAGGATGGGTTCCAGCGGTTCTTTGATAATAGAAGTTCAGAGGAATTAGCCGCTGAAACGGACCAAAGGAGCGGTTCACTTTACGAAATCCAGGCAAACACACTATTTCCAGAATACACTGTTGAAACCTTTCATCGCTCAGACGACGCGGAAGATACAATAATCCCCCTTGTTTTTAATGGCTACCTCTATTCGTTCTCGCTAAGCAAAAAGTTACCTCTCTGGAGAATTTTTATCGGAGGCGATCTGTTAAATCCTTTTTCGGTACGTGAAAATAACGTTTACTTTTACGATATCTTTAACAGGATATATTCGATAGATCTAAGCGATGGGCATTTTTCCTGGAGAACATACATTGCGAATGAGATAAGAGGGGGAATTCTCATCCACAACAACTTTCTCATCGTAGCCACACTGGATGGGGTAATTCATGTCATTGATAGGAAAAGTGGAGAAGTCATATTTACCTACGAAGGTGATGGAGAGATCGACGCGGGATTGAAAATATACGGCAATTTGTTAATAGTAGCCTATAAAAACGGCAATATTATTGCTTATGATATGGAGACACGAGATGAGGAGTGGAGCTTCAGTGCGGGGGGCTTGATCAGTATTAAACCGGTTATTAAGGATCAATTTCTCTACTTCGGTTCGTGGGATAATACCTTCTATGCTCTTAACATTTTCAATGGTGAACCGATATGGGTCAGTTATATCGGAGAAACAGTGACACGGAGATTCATTGTTTTTGAACATGAAATTGTTCTTTTCTTTACCGGGGGTGAAATGGTATGTTTGACAAGGGAAAACGGAGAAATAAAGTGGGTAAAATACCTTAAAAATGTTGAGTTTAATTACAATTATTTCGGAGGAGTTGACGCTGTTTATGTATTCATTCCCGATTTTATTGCCATAAGTCCAACTAATGGAAACATTATATTTGATTATCGCGAACGGTCCTTTTTTCTCTATAAAGAGATGCTTTTTGATAATATGGTCGAGGGCGAAAATCCATTATCCAAGGACGAGCGAATCAGACTGTTATCGGAGAAGTATTTTACCGTTAATAGCTATCCATATCTGCCCCCGGTAAAGATCGATAGTCACTACGTGTATTTTGTTGCCGATACCTACTATCTGTTTGTTTATGATTTGACACTCGATTTTTTTATTCTGAAATTCAGGATGAATTGAGGAACTTACAATGCAAAACAAAAATGTTAGAATATCTTATCAAACAGGTATTCTTATGATTATCGGTGTGGTCCTCTTCTTTTTACTCTTGTCTTGTGCAACGACAAAAGAGGAAAAGATAGGTCGAGCTGGCATAAAGGGTACGATCATACCCGTTGATATGAATGGTGAGGAGATAAGAGAGCAGGACAAGGGGAAAATTGTGATCAATTGCATTCCGGTTAAAGAGGGCTTGCAGATACAAGACAGCTCAATTACAGGCAATGCACAGAACAACGGCGATTTCGAGTTGGATTTAAACTATGGAGAATATGTAGTCGAAGTATTTCTTGAAGGTTTCTATGTTGAGAATTTTTATGTAGTGCTCGACTCAGGAAAACGGAAAAATCTTGGGAAGATAATGATCAAAAGAATCGAAACGGGAAGCGGAATTCCCCTGAAGGATGATGAATTCGAGGAAGTAATTATAAACGAAGGGGATGTTAATATTCAGCCTCCATCCTCGTGATGGAAATAGGTGCGACCCTTTCGCCCTGTTAAAATGATGAGTCAGATGGTACATTGCACAGAATAAACGTTTTTATAGTCATTTTTATTTCCCTCTTAATCTCCATTCTCGTAATCTACATCTTTGTCAACGATCAAATACAGAAGGAACCGGAAACACTAACCGCTCCTCTCAAGATTGAAGTTTACCGGGTTGATCGAAACCCCCTTCCTGAAGCTGATATCTATCTCAATCAAAGATTTCTTGGTAGAACAGATGCAGGTGGATTTTTTATAAAAGATGTGCCCCTTACTCTGGGAGAGTCTTATACCCTGAGAGTCGAGAGGGAGAGGGACGGATACATCTATGGACCTTGGGAAACCAATTTCAGAGTCACCGCAGAAAAAAGTATAAAAAGGAAGAAGAAGGCGGAGGTAGAGGAAGAGTTTCCATCACTGGAGGGTGAGTTCGATGTATTGAGTGAGCTTGAGCGAGCGGAGTTTGGGAGGGCAAGTCTATATGAAAAGTACCATTTTCTTGCTATCCTCGATGGACATATGTACTACACGATCAAGGTTACCGGTAAAAAAGAAGCAACAGTTGTCGATGCAGCTGTAATCGTTAGTGGATATGTTGAAGGCAGTACGGATGAAAACGGGATATTTGTGGTGGAGTATTCCGGTGAGGATGTACGGGAAGAAAATATACAGATTGCAAAAGAGGGTGAACATATCTGGAGTAAAAGGATTGAGATACATCCCAATTTCCTCTTGTATGTGGAACTCAACAAGATGCTTCTCATTGATCTTTATACATACACAGAAAATTATGGCGTTCTCGAAGGTATAAATGGTGCAAGGATATATCTCGGAGATGACTATGTGGGGAAAACAGGTCGAGATGGTTTGCATTTGTTCAAGTATGAGAATGAAGATGGAGTCGATGGATACCTGGAAATTCGGATTCAATATCCAAAGGGTTACTATCCTGAGGAACAGATTAACACATTCGATATAAAGGAGAATCTGCCAAGACTGACTTTTTCAGAATTTTCTTACAGGAAACGAGCAGTTTCCCCAAAAATTTCGGTGATGCCTTTACAGGTACAAGATGAGGATGATCGGCTATTGGTCAAAAGAGCGGGAGAACTAAAAAGGGGGATAGAGGATTATTTATCATTGGGAGGTACATTTTCCGTTGTATCTCATAAGACGACGCGCAGATTATTTCAGCAGTTCAATGTGGAAATCAAAGAAAGTGGAACGAGCTGGGAGGATATACCTTTTATAAAAAGGGAGGTTGATGGTGTCATTTTTGGTGAATTGCGCAGTTCCGGGAGTTTGATTGATGTAAAACTGTATGGAATAGATTATACGGGGAAAATTATCGGTCAGATCGAGAGGACGCTAGCTTTGAGAGAGTACAGCTCTGTCCCAGAAAAATTCGTCACGCAGCTAAAGAGCAACTTTCCCTTTGAAGGGAATATTTCTGCAATAGATAAGATGATAACCATTAATCTTGGTGAACGTCATGGTATCGAACCGGAGGATAAGTTTTACAGCTTTTTGAATTATTATGACGATATAAAAAAGGATTACTCGAAAAGAAGGGTTGCAAAGTTAAAAATCGTTGAGGTCGGTGAGGACGTCGCTATATGCGAATTGGAAAGTATTACTGAGGGATACCTTCTTGAGCCTGGTGGTAGGGTGAAGAGATTCAGTGAACCAGTAGAACCACTCAAGACTGTTCCCGTTACAATAAGGGTGACGTCAGGAAGAGAGAAAGTTTCCGGTGCGAATATTTATCTCGATGACCAGTGGACCGGACAGACTGATGAGAATGGTGAGATACAAATAGTTATGACTGAAACTGCATATATGGATGTCCTCGTCTACAAGGAAGGTTATATACCCGAAAAGGTCGAGTTACAGTTTCAGGAAGGTGAAAACCGGATACAGTTTAACCTAAAGCAAGGGAGAACCCAATTCACTATCGATTCCAATCCTAGAGGAGCCCTGCTCTTTATTAATGGGCAGTATAAGGGAAATACTCCAATTGATAAGAAATCCATTGAGATGCCCTATGGGTTTCACCGAATAGAGCTTAAACTGGATGGTTACAAAGATTTCAATCAATATATGAAATTCAGTGAGCGGAGGCTGAGCCTGACAGGTAAAAACAAAATCGAACTCTACAAGGACTATTTTAGGAGTTCAGAAGCGTTATATGCTGTTGGAGATATTGATCAAGCATTGGAAATATTAAAATCGGTATCTGAAGAACATCCTGATTATCGTAGATCGATGGAGTTTATTGGTTATATCTATCTAAATGACGTCAAGGATTATGTATTATCCATCGGATACTATAATCGAGTTCTAGACTTGCAGACTGGTGAAATTGGAGAGGGAGGGTCGCTCATTTCCTATTACAATATGGGCCAGGCATGTTACAAGAGGGCTGAAGAAATATTTTATGAGGAGATGCTACAATCTCAGCAACTTTACATCATGGCAATTGCCTCTTTTAATATTGTGAAAGAGCGGAGGAACAGGTTAGCGAGCACAAACAGGAGACGAATTTATCAAGACGTTCTGTTCCATCTATCGGTGTCAAATCAGAAGCTGTACTATTTAACGGGACAAAAAGAGTACATCGTACAGGCATACTATTCATGGATTGATTATTTTGACTTTTTCGATAATAATTTTTTAGAGGACCCTTACTTTCAGAAGCAGTACGCGATTGCTGAATCCTACAGAGATGAATTGAAAAGGATTCAAAGTGAAGAGTAGCTTAATAATTCTTCTATTAATCGCAATATGGTTTGGTTTAGCCGGATGCGTAACCAAAAAAGTCGTTACCGAAGAACCTGTTGTTCAAGAGGTTGAAACTGTTACTGAACCCGAAGAACCATCTCAAGAAATAATAATTGATTATGGGCAGTTTACCCTGGAACTTTCCGGTATATACCAGGTGGAAGAAAAACCAGGTCTCTTTAATTCATACAATCCACAGTTTGCCTCAGATGAGCGATATCTTGCATTTGAGGTAAACCTTGGTGATTATAAGAAAATATATATCTATAAGCTCGATATCGAGTTGACCACCCTTGAACCGACCATTAACTCCACTAAGGTAAAGGAAGTCTATCTCGACGACACCATGAGCGGAGAATTAAGGGAAGATTTTTTTGAGACCTTCTACAACGAGAGTTTCAACTACGAGTTTTCCTGGTTTCCGAAGAGTAGTTCATTCATTTTTACATCTAATGCCGGATTGGGAGAGTATAATCTTTTTATCGGGTCGGTCGAAGCGGATGATGTTGTTCTTGCCACGTTAAAGGACAATTTGAATCCGAAAAAGTTCGGCGACTATTTCATGATGACTGAAGAGATAAAAAAGGACGGGCAGGCAAAAGTTTCTCCTGAAGGCAAAAGAATCGTCTTCACTTCGGGGAGGACGGGTAATGGGGACCTCTATCTTTTTGATCTGAAGGATGGGCAATTAAAAAGATTGACCTTCAGTGAAGATACGGATTTTTTCCCGAAATGGTCACCGAATGGGCGCGATATTGTGTACACGACAGGGGGCAAGCAATCTCATGATATTCACATTATTCGCAACGTAGGGTTGGAAAATGAAACTGACGAGATACTGATCAAATGGTTTTTTGATGATGTACTTCCCAATTATTCACCGGATGGGAGATATATTTCCTTTTACACAACATACAATAGAGAACGTGACCCCTTTAACACAAAACGATGGGGTATCATGATCGTTCCATCAAATGGATCGGCACCGGTTGCAGGCAAAGAACTGATTAGGTATTTTCATGTTTCGGATGTGATAAAGGATAACACTCAGGGTACAGCGTGGTTTCCCGATAGCAAACATATTATCTTTGCCAAAAGCATTGAAAGTGACTACAATCCCATTTATATTTATAACATTGAAGACAGAGCGGAACGGCTCATTGATACTGGGACAGATATCAACCATGACATAACAGTTTCCCCGCATGGTCTTGTTTCTTTTCGAGCCCAGCGGTTTGGCTGGGATAGAATATTCATAGCATCTTCCACTTATTTCCTGGAATATTTAAAGGAGTCGCATTACAAATAGTACCATGAAAAAAATAATGCTCATTGTATTCGTTTCCCTCCTTACCGCGAACGCTGCACTTGCAATTCCAAAGGAAATAGAGAACGCACTGAAGCTAAATCGAATAAATCATTTTGATGAAGCACTCGAATTGATAAACGACGCGCTGCGTGAGGAAAAGATAAAGCCAGACATAACCTCTGCCTATACGATTGGTCGAATCCTCTATCGAAAAGGAGAGCTCTACCGGGAGATGTCGCGCATCAGCATTTTGACCCAGATCGGTCATCTGCTGCAGATCAGAGAACAGGAGAGAGAGCTCACCGATGAAATCAAACTCTTTCTTGGTATCGGATACTTTCACAACAACCAGTATCTCGATGCAGCGGGGATATTAAATCTTGTATTGAAGAATAGAACTATCGATAATGAATTATATGCCCTCGCTCACGTTTACCTGGGCGCTTCCTATTATAAGAGTGGTGAGAAGAATAAAGCGGAGGATTTATGGAAAAAAGTTAAAAAAGAAAATCTGTATGCCTATTCCACTCTCGGGTATATGTATGCCTATTTAAGGTTAAATCCCTCCTCAGCTGAACTTATGATTAAGGGAGTACTTGAAGAGGAAAGTGTAAAAAGAAGTACTTATATAAATTCCATA
>CAYFYU010000059.1:0-1715 GCA_964347455.1 uncultured Spirochaetota bacterium
AAAGAGACGTGGGTACGTATCTCCCATTTTTACTTCTACTCATAGGATAATTCGAATTTTCAGTTTTCAATTACAAGGGAGAGATACGTGCAGCAGATCTACGGATTACAAGTGTATTTTCTAATGCAATGCACCTTTTATAATCTTTGTCTATTCTCATTTCACAAAAGAGAAGCTCCATGGCACCTCTTCCCATTTCTGCAACGGGATGATCCACAGTTGTAAGCGGCGGATTGATGAGGGCAGACAGAGATATGTTGTCAAAACCTACTATTGAGAGATCTCTGGGAATATTAACTCCCCTTTCCATTGCACGCTTAATCAGACCATAGGCCATGATATCATTGGAACTAAAAACAGCGGTGGGAGGTTGTTTTATACGGAGAAAATGTTCGAAGCTTCTGTATCCACTCTCAAAGAGAAAATCCCCACGTACAACCAGATCAGGGTCAAAGTGAATGTTATGATTCGCGAGGGTTTTTCTGTACCCATCCTCTCTACTCGCGCTTCCCTGCACTCCTGAGGGACCAGAAATGAACCCGATGCGTCGATGCCCAAGCCCTAAAAGATATTCCATCGCAAGGATAGCTCCCCTCCTGTTATCGGCCCATACCTGCGGTATATCATACTGTCCGAGCCTCCTATCAACAACAACGATGGGAATGAGATTGCTGTACCTCAGAATGGTAGAATCCTCCATTCTCGGAGTAACGAGAATGATACCATCGACCATTCTCTCGAGCATTATCTCCATATACTTCTTTTCTGTATCAACTTCACCACCTGTATCCCCAAGCATTAAATTGCTACCATTTTTCTGTGCTATTTTTTCAGCACTTTTAACAAGGGCTGAAAAAAATGGATTATCGATATCTGGAACCAAGATGCCGATCAATCCCGTCTTTTTAATAACAAGACTTCTTGCCAAGTAGTTCGGTTTGTAGTTCAGCTTCTCAATTGCCTTTAACACTTTTTCTCTTGTTGTCTCCAGTATACTGTTTTTGTTGTTGATCACACGTGATACAGTCATGTGTGAAACACCTGCCTCTCGAGCTACGTCCTTAATCGTGGCCCTCATTATAATTACCCGGCCTGTGTAAAAGATTCCTAATCAATCACACATCGCAAACCAAGATCTTCTATAAATTTCTTGAAATGCAACATTCTCTCCATTGGAATCTCAGGAATATCTTTGTATGGAAATGCTTTGTCCAACATTCCGTATTTGGACGACCCATATGCATGAAAGGGAATGAGATTAATCTCATTTACTGATTCAAGCTCGAGTCCCAGCATCCCGATCTTTTCCAATTCTTCAATCGAATCGTTGAATTCCGGTATAACGGGAATTCGAACTATCATGTCTTTTTTGTGCCTGGATATAAATCGTGCATTCTCTATGATAAGTTCGTTCGTTACTCCGGTAAAACGTTTATGCTTTTGTGCATCCACGATTTTGATATCATATAGAAAGAGATCGGTGTACTGCACCAGTCTTTCGAGCAATTTCCTGTCCTGAATGTATCCACATGTTTCCAACGCTGTATGTATAAATTTCTGCTTGCACCTCAACATAATTGCGCTTAAAAAATCTCCCTGTAAGGTTGGCTCACCGCCGGAAAACGTCACGCCACCACCCGAACGAGTATAAAATGGTGCCGAACGCAATACCTCACCAACGACATCCTCAACCTTCATCCTCTTCCCGAATAGTT
>CAYFYU010000059.1:1725-23436 GCA_964347455.1 uncultured Spirochaetota bacterium
TCACAATTTCCGCATCTGACACAGAGTTCTCTACTGAAAACCAGTGTTCCTTCATCGTTAACATGAATGGCACCTTCCTGGCAAACTTGGACGCATTTGAGACATTGATGGCATCGATTCCTTAATACGCCTATCTCTGCATGGATACTTTGCGATTCGGGATTGGAACACCACGTACAGGATAGGGGACATCCTTTAAGAAACACAACCGTCCTGATGCCGGGACCATCATGAATAGAATAATCCTGTATGTTAAAGATCATCCCTTCAAGATTATCTATTTCCGTTTTCGATACTTTAGATGAGTTATGCACAGATCACCCACACACAGACGCCGAGGCAGTAAGTCTTTTCCAGTTGTTTTATAATTATCTATTATTTTCGGTTTTTCTATTATTTTATTTATTAGTAAAATATCAACTTTGTTTTATAATTATCTATATGGTTGCGTTATCAGTTCTCTCAATAATATCGTCCTGAATCTTTGGATCGAGGGAAGTAAAGAGAGCACTGTAGCCGGCCACACGAACCATAAGATCAGGATACTTTTCAGGCTTTTTCTTTGCATCCCGAAGCGTAGCACTATCAACGATATTGAACTGTACATGCATTCCCTTCAGGTCGCCTAAAAACGTTCTGATAAGAGATGAAAATTTACTCCTCCCGATCTCATCCTTGAGAACGAGTGGAGAGAATTTCATATTGAAGAGATTGCCACCCGAACAGAGAAGATTTGGGATCTTCGCTACCGATTTCATGGTATTGAGCGGACCGCTTCGGTCCATTCCATGCGACGGCGAAGTTGTGTCTGCAGTCGGTTCTCCGCTTTTTCTTCCGTCAGGAGTTGCCCCTATATACTGTCCAAAGGGCACATTTCCTGAAACAGTACTTGTAGACGCCTGCCAGAAACAGCCTCTAGGACCTTTCCCAAATCTCGTTACCTTATACTTTGGCAATTCCTCACAGAATAGCTCGAGAGCCTTTGAGGTCAGCGAATCAACATAATCATCATCATTACCATACTTCGGAGTATCAACAACCAGTGAATGAATCTGTTCTCCTGTCGGAACTGTGGTATCATCGCTGAAATTCGTATCAATAGCATGAAGCATCTGTTTCCCGTTTAATTTTTTCTCTTCAAATATGAGTTTCTTAATACTCGCCAGACTATCACCAACATTGGCAAGCCCAACAATCAATGGGCCGCAAAAGTCATACTCTGCTCCACCCTCTTTTATGGTCTTTCCGCGCTTGATACAGTTATCAACAAAACAGGAAACAAATGGATTTGGTATTAGCTCCTCCATGGATGAATCGATGATATTGTCCAGGATTACCTGCTGCTTCGTATAATATTTTGCCTGATTCTCCCATGCACCCAGTATTTCATCGAATGAGGAAAAGGAGATCAGATCCTTGTCCTGTGGCAATAAAGTATGTCCGGTACTAGGGTCTCTGCCTCCGTGCAGCGTTAATTCCAAAATCTTGAGCATGCTGATGAATGAGGCTCCGTTTGGTCTGTAACCTTCCCTCCCTTCGACTATGGGTTCAACACAGCCGACAACCGACCAGTTAACTGCATCCTCATAATCTATTCCCCTATTCATCAACGCAGGTATTACCGTTTCATCACTGTAGAGCGCAGGCTGACCACCTCCCAATTTAATAACATCGATAACTTCCTGTAAAAATTCCTCTGTAATTCCGTCGTGAAACCGTACGGAGAGCGATGGAGCGGAAAGCCGTATTGCTTTTTGAACTCCGAGGAACATATAGGAAAGGATATTTGTCGCATCCCTTCCATCATAACGCTTTCCTCCCAATGTGATGTTCTGGTAAACCTGGTAACCTGCAAAAAATCTTGTGCTGTCCCAGTCTCTAATCTTGTTTACTGTAAAAAGTTTCAACCAGAAGTTCTGCAGGAGCTCTGCTGCATCCTCAACTGAAATAACGCCATTTTCGAAATCGCTTTTGAAAAAGGGGTAGAGTGTTTGATCGAGGCGACCCAGGGACATGGAATGGCCATTGTTTTCGATTTGCAAGACCGCCTGAACGAACCACAGCGACTGCAATGCCTCATAGAAGCTCCCTGCGGGATTGTACGGAACATGCCTACAAATTTCAGAAATTTTTTCCAACTCCTTTTTGCGTTTTGGGTTTTTTTCCTCAGATGCAAGCCGAAGGGAGTAATTGGCATATCGCTGGGCATAATTATTGACCGCGTTAAGGCTTATCAGCGCCGCTTCATAGAAACTTCTTTTTTTAACAGTGTCGGGATCGGTCATATCGAGTGAGGACATATTTTCTTTAATTTCGTCAATTATGCCCTTTAATCCCTTTTGAAGAATTTTGTTAAAATTGATGGTTATGTGCCCGTCTCCCCCTTGCATCAACCAGTAGCTGTTGATTACCATCATCTCCCACGCCCTTTTCGTTTCTTCGGGCAGAAGATTCTTTACTCGTTCACAGTGTGTTTTTCCGTACCAGTTCGGGAACAACTTTTTCAGCTCCTGTTTTGTTTCATCACCTATCTCAAATTTGTCACCAGGTCTTTCATTAAATTGATAGGGATTCCCATCAAGTTCTCTTTCGATCCATTCAACCTCGAACTCAGGAAATAATTCCACACCCCGTGGATGTTTGGAGGTATTCCCAACTAAAAGTTCATTATCGAGGATGTATATGGTCATATTCTCAAGCATCATTGAGAATGCCCTTGCTCTCTTGATAATAATCGGGTCACTTTCATGTGCTTTGTAGGCCTCTGTATAATATCGCACCCTCTCCGATGATATCTGGGGCATTGTGCCCATTATATACGTTCGAAGCTGCTCGATTCTTTCTGTTCTTCTTTCAGCAATAGCCTTTACTTCTCTTCCCTCAGGGAATTTTTTCTTCCCTGTATCTGGCATTGAAACCTCTGTTTGGGCCATGTAACTCCTCCCATATTGGATGTGTTAACGTTAACAAGATTTTATATACAACTAAAACCGGCGTCAACATTTTTTCATTTTAAATTGGTTTCTGTTTACAATTACTCCATACCATCAACATGGTGAGCCTTCAGCACAAAAAACATTGAATAATTGCCACTCATTTTAGTATTATAGAGTCCACATTATTAGTTATCTTGTCACTTTGTAAATTGATTAGTTGAGGCACATTTCATGGATCATAAGCAATTGCGAAAAAAAGCATTTGACCTTGGATTTGAATATGAACAGAAATTTGGAGGCTGCTCGCAATGTAGTATCGCAGCAATTCAGGATACCCTGAATCTACGAAACGACTTCGTGTTCAAAGCAGCGAGCGGGCTGGCAGCGGGTGCAGGACTTCTGGGCGTTGGGCTCTGTGGAAGTTTTTCGGGATGTGTTATGGCAATGAGTACCCTTTTTGGAAGAAATCGGAATAAAATAGGAGATGACCTTAGGGAGAAGTACTGCTCTTTTCATATGGCTGTCAAACTTCACGATCGGTTCATCCAAAAATATGGCAGTGTCATCTGCATGAAAATACAGGAAAATATATTTGGCAGAAGCTACAATCTCTGGGACGAAAAGGAGAAAAAAGCATTCGAAAAAGCGGGTGCCCATGTAGACAAATGCACTACTGTGGTTGCTGATGGTGCGGCATGGGCAACAGAACTCATTTTACAAGAGATCGATCGACGTAAACTAACCTTGAACGATTTCAGACATGTTATACACATTTCAACCTGATAGCCTCAATAGGTGAAGGAATCTTCTGTGAGAAGAAGGGGAGACCATGAATTTTCCCATTAAGATAAGCCCGTCTATTCTTTCCGCAGACTACGGAAATCTGACGAACGATACGCTTCGGGCTGAAAAGGGAGGCGGTAGTGAAATCCATATCGATATAATGGATGGGCACTATTGCCACAACTTTTCATTTGGTATTGATATTATTCCGGCTTTAAAAAAGCATGTGAAAATCCCACTTGTTGCTCACCTTGAGATAGATAATCCTGACATTTTCATAGAGGATTTCGCACGCGCCGGAAGCGATACGATCGTGGTACAGGAGGACACCTGTCCTCACCTCCCAAGAACAATAGCAAACATAAAATCCCGTGGCGTGAAAGCGGGCATTGGAATCAATCCTGACAGGGGTTTCGAAAAGATCGAGGCGAATCCAGAAATTCTCTCAGACATCGAACTGCTCATCGTCATGGCTGCATATCCAGGTTACGGAGGTCAGCCATTTTCACCGGTCGCAATTCAAAAAATCGAAAAGGCATGCGTTTTGCGTTCGAAATACAGCGCCCAATTCGATATAGGCGTCGATGGAGCGGTAAATATAAAAACCGTTGCTAAAATCGTCAAGGCAGGTGCAAATTACCTCATTGCCGGATCGAGCATCTTCTCTAACGATATATCAAAAAATATAAAGATTCTCAAAGAAATAGCTGATGAAACACTGAGAACTGCGATCGTATAGTTTTAAGCATACAAATGGAGAGGACATTTAATGAAAGCAGCTGCCTATTTCGGAAAGCGTGATATTCGCACAGTTGACGTACCCCATCCGGAAGTAAGGGATAACGGCGTCATCATCAAGATACGGGCGTGTGGAATTTGCGGTTCCGATCTTCATGTCTATAATTCTGAAATGCTCGTCGAAGACTCGACAAAACGCATAGATGACTACCGAATTATCGGGCATGAGTTTACCGGTGATATTGTTGAGGTGGGAAAAGACGTAACTGAATTCAAGGTGGGTGACCGGGTGGCCAGTGTGCACAACAAGGGAGGTATGGCCCAATATGTCGATATACATGGAGAAAGGCTAAAAAACCTGTACAAACTCCCAGACAAACTGAATTATTTCGCAGCGGCAACACTGGAACCACTCTGTAACCCCATGCATTCCTATCACCTGAGAGAGCCAAGGGATGGGGAGACGGTTGCTATCCTCGGGGCGGGTATCATTGGACTCGGCTATCTACAGATAGTGAAGGCGTATACCAAAGCCAAAACGATTATCGTTGACGTATCCAATCTCAGGCTCGACACAGCGAAAACTATAGGTGCCGATATTACCATCAACGCCCGGGAAGTTGACGCGGTAAAAAAGATCAAAGAGATAACAGGTGAACACAGGGTTCGCTATCAGGAAAAATCTGCAGGCGGTTGCGATATCACTGTTGATTGTGCCGGTCTAGCACTAACGTTCAATCAGTCTCTCGAGCTCTTGAAACCTGAAGAAGGTACGGCGGTCATCGCAGCAATATATGAAGAAAAGGTCTCCATTGATCCAAACATGGTTATGTTCAAATATATGACTGTCTGTGGTTCAATGGGTTATTACAGAAATGAAACGGAGGAGGCGCTTTCTCTCATTGCCAATGGTAAGGTAAACCGGGATATTCTGATTACAAAAAAGTTTCCCCTCGAGGAAGTTTCAAATGCTTTTAATATTCAATCGGATCCGTTCAAGTCGGTTAAAATACTGATAGTAAATGATTGAATTTCAAGCCTGGGGTTTATCGATTTCCAGAGGTTCGACTTCCGACTCCTTGTCCGTTATCTTTGTCACATCTCTATCTACCTTCATGAATTCCCTATAGGCTGAATTATACATGTTTACCGTAGTGCCCAGATTATTACCCAATCTCTTCATATAATCATCATAAGAAATAAGATGCTTCTGCAGCTGTTCCACCCTCTGTCTTATCTGTTGCGCTGACTTTTCTATTTGCAGAGCACGAAGGCCCTGCAAAACCGTTTGCAGATATGCAAAAAACGAAGTCGGCGATACAATTATCACATGCTTATCAGTAAATGCATACTCGATTAAGTCACGTGTTGAGACCTTCATGGTACCGATACGATTGATCAATAGATCATAATAGATTCCCTCAGAAGGAATAAACATAAAAGCAAAATCCATGGTTTTTTCATCAGGACGAATGTACTTTGAGGTTTCATCAATCCTATTCCGAACATCCTGTTTAAATTGTTTTTCCAGCTGTGCCCTGCTGGAAGGGTCCTTTTCTTCAATAATTTTATTGTAATTTTCCAGCGAAAATTTTGAATCCACAGGAATGATTCTATCCCTGACAAAAATAACCGCATCAACCGTTTCCCCATCTTTAAACTTGTACTGCATCTGATATGCTGCTGGGGGTAAAACGTTTTTGAGAAGTGTTTCTAAAAAATATTCTCCGAGAATACCACGCTGTTTAGGATTTGTTAAAATATTTTCCAAACTCTGCAGTTGACCTGCAAACCCTACGATTTGCTTATTCGTTTCATCGAGCTTGGTTAATTTTTCCGTAACTTCCTGAATTATTTTCGAACTTTGACTGAACTGCTGCTGCATTGTTTCGTGCGTCGTTGTCAGGCTTTCGCCCAGAGTCTTGTTTATTTCATTGATCTGATTCTGTAACAATACGAGAGCCTGGTCATCCCTTTTCCCCTTTAAAATCCGTATCATTACCAACACCAGGGCCAGAAAGCCAATAACCACAACCACAAGAACCATTAGCCATATTAGCATATATGTATCCACTTTTATTAATTTATGAATCTTTCAAAATCAATGACAAAACAAGGATAAGTTGCAGAATTCTAATCGTCAAGGCCAGAATGGAATTGGGTTGAATAGTAATTTTTGTTTCAATTACTGATAAAATATGTACTATTAAATAATTTAATAAGTGAAATCAATTACCATATTAAATATGGGAAATATTTATGAGTTTAATGGGACTCGATATTGGAACAACAGGCTGTAAAGCTGTGGCGTTTGATGAATCGGGGAAAATCCTCTCGCTACACTATGAGGAGTATCCCCTTTACATTCCCGCTCCGGATCAGTGCGAAATTGATCCAAATGAGTTTTGGGAAGCTGTACAGCGGGTCATCCGTGCGACTGCAGAAGCGGTGAAAAATCGAGATCCTGTAGAAGCATTGGGTATATCGACTTTGGGAGATTCCCTTATGTTGTTGGATAGAGAGGAGAGACCCCTTCACCGTACTGTAGTCGGTGCTGCGGATACCAGGTCTGTAAAACAGGCGCTCTGGATAGACAAGCAGATCGGCCGGAAAAAGGTGTTTGATATCACAGGTATTCCTCTACACGCATTTAGTGTTGTACCAAAAATAATGTGGTTTCGTGAGAATACGCCTGGGATTTTCAAAGGTGTGAAAAAATTTGTCGGTGTTCAGGAGTTTGCGCATATTCAACTTGGAGTTGCTCCCGCCATTGATTATTCTCTCGCAGGAAGGACCATGCTTGTCAATATACATACACGTGACGGGGCCATTGATATACTGGAGAAATGCGGAGTCGACACGGAAAAACTCTCACCCCTTGCACGATCTACTCACGTAGTAGGTAAATTGGACAGCTACCATGCGCAAGCGCTGAATTTGCGAAAAGGAGTTTCAGTGGTTGCAGGAGGTTTCGATCAGTGCTGTTCAGCAATGGGAGCGGGAGTTCTCGATTCCAAATCGGCTGCGCTTTCAGTTGGTACCCTGGAAGCCGTTGTCGCAGTATATGATACACCCCGAATCGAAATTCCGCTGCTCAATGGAAACCACGGTTGCAGTTTTTACATCATTGATGGATTATATATTTCGCTTGCATACGTGACCACAGCAGGTGCGATACTCAAATGGTACCGGGATACACTGGGCGAAGCTGAAGTTCGAAAAGCCCGCGAGCAGAATCTCGATCCCTATGATGTTATGATACATTCAACGCCGGATCGACCCTCTAAGGTGTTTATTTTTCCCTACTTTACGGGAACAGGAACCCCATGGCTCGACCTGAAAAAGAGAGGAATGGTTTTTGGGTTATCACTTGATACCGATCGAGCTGAAATCATCAAGGGAATATTGGACGGTATATGTTATGAAGTGAGGGTGAATATTGAATCCTTCAGAAAAGCCGGCATCGGGGTTAACCGCATGAGAGCCGTTGGAGGTGGTGCCAAATCCAATCGCTGGATGCAGCTCAAAGCTGATATCACTGGTGTACCAGTCCAGGCAACAGAGGTAACAGAGGCGGGATGTCTTGGTGCGGCGTTTCTTGCTGGGTTGGGAACAGGCATCTACACAAGAGCTAGTGACATTCATGAGATCGCCACCATTGATAGGGTATTTGAACCCAGAGAATCCCATAAAAAATATTATGAAGAGTCCTATCAGAATTATTTGAGTCTCAGAGCAAGTGTGAAAGATACGCCATTGTGAGAGAGAAGATCTCTAAAGTGAGGGAAACCTCAATGTGCTCTATTCATTAGTGTCAGAGATATCGACCCCAATGTCTTCACCGAATCCTGGTTCGGTTTCAACCTCTGTGGGGACCTCTTCTGCCGCCTCCTTCATCTCCATCAATTCCTTCGTATCGACTCTGGAAGTCCTCGCATTGAGATAACCCAAAACAAAGCTCACGATGAGAAAGATAGCAGCAAGAACGGTTGTAAGTTTTGTCATTACATTGCCCGTCTGCGTGCCAAATGCAGACTGACTCCCCCCACCGATAAATCCAAGACCCCCGCTGCTTCCTGGCTGTACCAAGACTATGGTCATAAGGAGAAGAGCGACAATAAAAAAGAGGATGGTTAAAAGAAGAATCATGCAAAACCACCTTTATCCTATATTAATGCCACTTCTGTAGATCCGACAGGATCTTCAAATCCTATTTCAGTATTTAAAATAACAAAATTAACTTTAAATGTACAGCGATTGAATCCTCAATTAATGAGCTTTAAAAGTAATAATTTCAAAAAAAGAGTCTGCCTTAAGTGATGCGCCTCCTACAAGAGCTCCATCAACATTTTCTCTTGCCATCAATCCGTTTATATTGTCCGGCTTTACCGAACCTCCATAAAGAATTCTCATGTTCTCTGCAACACCGCCCGAATACATATCGACCAGAGTACTCCGAATAAAGGACTGGTTGGCGTCGGCATCTTCAGGTGTTGCTGTTTTTCCCGTGCCGATAGCCCATACAGGCTCGTAGGCAATCGTAACCCTTCCAATGCTATTTAAAGGCACCTTCTGCAGTCCTTCGACCATCTGCTCCCGTAAAACTTTTTCGGTACGGCCAGCCTCCCTCTCCTCAAGAAGCTCTCCCACACATAGTATGGGCTTCAAACCTTCCTGAAGGGCAAATCGAACCTTTTTATTAATACTTGTATTTTCCTCTTCGAAAACATGTCGTCTTTCACTGTGTCCAAGAATAACATAACTGCACCCTACTGAAATGAGCATATCAGCTGAAATCTCTCCAGTGTACGCCCCCTCTTTTTCGAAATACATATTTTGTGCTCCGAGCATTATTTTACTCTTTGCAATAACCTTTGATACTTCACTGAGCAATGGAGCAGCTGGACATATGAGTATGTCCCTATCCGTAATATCACCTGTTCTGTCTGCCAGTGTTTTTGCGAGCTGTATTGCAGATTCTCTATTTAGAAACATTTTCCAATTGCCAGCGATTAGGGGCTTTCGCATGTGATTATCCTCCCCAGATGAATGATTGGATTAGCAGTTTCAGGTCTTTTACTTATCCATGAGGGCTTTAATACCGGGAAGCTCTCTTCCCTCAAGAAATTCGAGCGAGGCTCCTCCACCTGTTGACACATGACTTATCTTATCAGCCAGCTTGACCTTGTTCACCGCTGCTACAGAATCGCCACCACCAACGACAGTCGTTCCTGAACTATACGAAAGTGCTCTTGCTATTTGATTCGTACCTCTTGCGAATCTTTCAATCTCAAAGATACCCATGGGCCCGTTCCACAGTATAGTTTTCCCCTTTTTTATCTCCCGTCTAAAAGCCCGTATGGTCTTTGGACCAATATCTACACCAATCATATCTTCGGGCATAGCATTTGTATCGACATTTTTTACCCTGGCGTTTTCTTCGATCTTGTCAGCAACCACATGATCGATCGGAAGAATAAATTTCACATTCTTTCCATCGGCTTTCTTTATAAGCTCAAATGCTAGATTCACCTTCTCGGTTTCAACAAGAGAATTACCCACCTCAAAACCCTTTGCCTTGAGAAAGGTATAGCTCATCCCGCCACCGATAATGAGCACGTTTACCTTTTCGAGCAACTTTTCGAGCACCCCGATTTTTGTGGAGATCTTTGCCCCCCCGATTATGGCAACATAGGGTTGTTCTGGTGAATATACTAGTTTACCGAGAAAATTGATCTCCTTTTCCATGAGATAGCCGGCGATTGATGGAAGGTACTGGGCGATCCCCTCTGTTGACGCGTGCGCTCTGTGTGCTGTACCAAAGGCGTCATTAACAAAAATATCAGCAAAACGAGCAAGCTCCTTGGCAAACGAGGGATCGTTTGCCTCTTCCTCCTTATAAAATCGCAAATTTTCGAGAAGGGCCACATCACCTGTCTGTAATCCTGAAATGATCTTCTTTGTTTCTTCACCGATACAGTCTTTTGTTACGATGACCTCTTTCCCGATAAGCTCGGAAAGTCTTTTCCCCACCGGGCTCATTCGGAGATCCTCCCTTATCTGACCCTTTGGCCTCCCGAGATGACTCATGAGAATGAGTTTTGTATTATTTTTTAAAACGAATTGTATACTCGGTAAGGCCGCTCTGATCCTTGTGTCATCGCTGATATTCCCCTCGCCATCGATGGGAACGTTAAAGTCTACCCGCATAATGACACGTTTCCCCGCAAGGTCGACGTCCTCGAAACCCTTCTTATTAATCATGGGGTTTTTCTCCTGCATTAAAAGAGTTTGCCAATGAGATCGACCACTCTGTTTGAGTAACCCCACTCATTGTCATACCATGAAACGAGCTTAACGAGACGTTTGCCAACGATCATGGTCGCAAGAGAATCAAATACTGAGGAATGAGAATTGCCAATAACATCGGTAGAAACAATGGGTTCGGTGCAGTACTGTAGGATATTCTTCATAGGACCTTCTGCGGCTTTACGCATTGAGGAGTTGATTTCATCTATGGAAGCGTCCTTTTCTATTTCGGCGACCAGATCCAGAATCGAACCGGTTGGTACCGGGACCCTCATCGCCATCCCATCGAGCTTACCGTTCAAATCGGGTATAACCTTTCCAATAGCTTTTGCCGCCCCTGTAGTTGTAGGGATGATGTTTATCGCAGCTGAACGCGCCCTTCGCATATCACTATGCGGCGTATCGACCAATCGCTGATCGTTTGTATAGGCATGAACAGTAGTCATCATTCCTCTGAGGATAGTAAAGTTATCGTGGAGCACCTTTGTAATCGGAGCAAGGCA
Organism: uncultured Spirochaetota bacterium; assembly: GCA_964347455.1. Lineage (GTDB taxonomy): Bacteria > Spirochaetota > B62-G9 > B62-G9 > DRHN01 > JAGLSF01. The sequence goes on from CAYFYU010000059.1 coordinate 12,995, forward strand.
ATTGGTCGTACAGGAAGCATTGGATACTATCTCGTCCTGGGGCTTCAACATTTCATCGTTTACACCCAGAACAATCGTCCTATCTATCTCATCCTTTGCAGGAACCGTTAAAATAACTTTTTTCGCGCCTGCTGAAAGATGCATAGCACATTGCTCTCTTTTTCTGAAAACTCCTGTTGATTCAACAACAAGTTGAATTCCAAGATCGTTCCAGGGCAGTTTTGCAGGATCTTTTTCACTCAAAACCTTGATCTGTTTTCCATTGACCTTCAGTCCGTCCCCACTAACCTCTACTTTGCCGTCAAATCCTCCATATACCGAATCGTACTTCAGAAGATGAGCGAGTTGTTCAGGTGAGAACATATCGTTTATAGCCACCACATCAACATCAGTATTCCTGTGCGAAATTCTGAATACGTTTCTTCCGATCCTCCCGAATCCGTTGATACCAACTTTCACTGACATTACAGTCCTCCCTCACGGCTAATAATTTAGGTATAAGTGTAATAATATTTTAGCCATTCTTCAAGAAATACTTGGGTTCGGGTTCCAACCTCTATCAATTTTGATTTTCTTTAATAGAGGCCTGCGCTGCGGCAAGCCGCGCTATTGGAACCCTGAAGGGTGAACAACTGACGTAATTCATACCAACAGAGTAGCAGAATTCCACTGAGGATGGCTCACCTCCATGCTCTCCGCAAATTCCGACCTTGAGGTTTTTCCTCGTGCTTCGTCCCCTCTCTATTCCGATTTGGACCAACTGCCCAACACCATTCCGGTCGAGTATCTGGAATGGGTCCTTTTCCAGCACACCCTTATTGATATAATCCGGTAAGAATACTCCAGCATCATCACGGGAATAGCCAAATGTCAACTGTGTAAGATCGTTTGTTCCGAAAGAAAAGAACTGAGCAACCTCTGCGATTTTATCGGCAACTAATGCTGCCCTTGGGATTTCAATCATTGTGCCGACTAGATAGTCGATCTTTTGGTCGGTCTCATCCATGATCCTCTGTGCAGTTTTTACCGTCAATTCACGAAGTATAGCGAGTTCCTGTACAATACCAACCAGAGGAATCATTACCTCCGGCTCTACCTTCGTATTTTTTTTCTGCACACTCACTGCAGCTCGAAATATTGCCTCAACCTGCATCTCGTATATTTCAGGATAGGTTATCCCGAGCCTACATCCTCGATGGCCCAGCATGGGGTTGAACTCCTTCATAGATGCCACCTTCTTGCGAACCTTCTCAGTTGATACACCCATGGTCTTCGCCAGTGCTGATATTTCCTCTTCCTTATGGGGCAGGAATTCGTGAAGCGGTGGATCGAGGAGACGAATTGTAACAGGCAATCCATCCATAACTTTAAATATCTCCTCAAAGTCACTCTGCTGCATCGGAAGAAGTTTCTTCAGCGCCTTTTTCCTTCCAGCTTCGTCCTCAGCGAGTATCATTTCACGCACCGTGTCGATTCTATCCCCTTCAAAGAACATGTGCTCAGTACGGCACAATCCAATTCCTTCAGCACCAAGTTTCCGTGCATTCTGTGCATCAGCAGGGGTATCGGCGTTGGTCCTAACTTTTAGCTCTCTCAGCTCATCCGCCCAATTCATCAATTCGGCAAAATCACCAGTTGGCTCAGGTTCGACTAGCGAAACCTTCCCCTTGATGACTTCACCGGTTGTTCCATTTAAACTTATAAAATCGCCAGAGTTAAAATGTACATCCCCAATCTCACATTCGGAATCACTGATAATATGGACCGCAGAACAACCGGCAACACAGCACTTGCCCATTCCCCGTGCAACCACAGCAGCATGCGAGGTCATACCCCCGCGTGCTGTGAGTATACCTTTTGAAACGTTCATGCCACCAATATCTTCAGGCGATGTTTCGATGCGAACGAGAATAACATCCCTTCCCTTGGCAGCTTCCTCTTCTGCTGCATGGGCTGTAAAAACGATCTGGCCGACCGCTGCACCGGGGGAGGCGGGAAGACCTTTTGCAATAACGTCCACCTTTTCCTTGGGATCGATCATCGGATGTAACAGCTGATCGAGTTGACCGGGTGAAATTCTCATAACAGCAGTTTTTTTATCTATCAATCCCTCCTTATGCATGTCAACCGCAATTTTAATTGCTGAATGTGCAGTCCTCTTACCCGTTCTCGTCTGCAGCATATAGAGGACATCATTCTCAATGGTGAACTCCATATCCTGCATATCTTTGTAATGATGTTCGAGCGTATCCCTAATTTGGACGAGTTGCTCATATTTTATAGGAAGGTGCTTTTTCATCTCATTTAGAGATTCGGGTGTTCTTATACCTGCTACGACGTCCTCACCCTGCGCATTCATCAGGTATTCACCGTAAAATATATTCTCACCGGTGGATGGGTCACGGGAGAAGCACACACCCGTTCCTGAGTCTTCACCGGCATTTCCAAATACCATCGTCTGCACATTTACTGCCGTACCCAAAAGTCCTTTAATATCGTTTATCTTGCGATATTTGATTGCACGTTGATTGTTCCAAGAACCGAAAACGGCGTCTATTGCTTTCCAGAGCTGCTTACGCGGGTCCTGGGGAAAATCCTCCTTTGTTTTCTCTCTGTACAGTGCCTTATAGGAATCAACTATATCCATCAGATCATCAGCCGTGAGCTCTGTGTCCAGTTTTACCCCCTTCTTATTTTTTTGAGCGTCGAGGATCTTTTCGAATTCTTCAGACTCAATGCCCATGACCACATTGCTGAACATCTGTAGAAACCTTCTGTATGCGTCCCAGGCAAATCTCTTGTTTTTGGTCATCAACTCGAGTCCATTTACAGACTCATCATTGGTTCCGAGATTCAAAACCGTGTCCATCATTCCCGGCATCGATATAGCTGCTCCGGATCTTACCGAAACGAGGAGTGGATCTTTTGGATCTCCCAGCTTTTTACCCATAAGATCCTCAAGCCTTTTAAGATGCTCCTCGACTTCACTGTGCAGTCCTTCAGGATACTGACGATTATTTTTATAGTAGACTTCGCAGACCTTGGTGCTGATAGTAAATCCCGGTGGGACCGGAATTTTAAGATTCGTCATCTCAGCAAGGTTGGCGCCCTTGCCCCCGAGAATCTCCTTCATATCCGCCCGTCCTTCCGCCTTACCATCACCAAAGAAGTACACGTACTTCTCCATTAGTTCTTCCTCCAATTAAATATTAAGAATGGACTCATAATGTTAATTTCATCGTTCGCCCTAATATAAAAAAATGGAATTGAGGGGGTCAAGAGTTACTCTCCAGGTTGTACAATTTTCGTAAAATCGATGACGCCTGAGAAGAGGTCGGTAACATATTTTAACAGCCCGAGCCTGTTTCGCCGAAGCTTTACATTCTTTTCCATAACGAGGACGTGATCGAAAAAATTGTCAACAACAGGTTTAAAAGAGGAAAGAAAACGATAAACCTCGGGATAGTTTTTCTCTTCAATATTCCGTACAACGCTCTCTCTGACATTCTGAAAATGAGCGTATAACATTGATTCTTCTTTTTCTCTGAGAAGAGATTCGGAAAATTCGAATTCTTTTTCATTCTTCGTAATATTGCTCATTCGCTTAAAAGAGATTAGGAGTGCTTCAAAATTCTCATCTCCCCGAAGATTATGAAGGGCTTCCACCCTCCTGTATGCTTCATAAGTATCATCGAGCACTCCCGACATAGAAGCATCGATCTCATCGTAGGCAAATCCCATCTCGGCGAATATAGACCGAATTCTGTTCTGAAAAAACAGCTCGAGATCCCTTTTAACCGATTTTTCATCATTAACAGGATAAATTTTCAGTGCCCCGTCTATCAGAGCTCGTATTGAAAAATGAAGATGTAGCCCGATGATAATCCTGATTATCGCCAGCACCTTTCTTCTCAAGGCAAAGGGATCCTTAGAGCCCTTGGGTTTTAAACCAATAGAAAAGATCCCTACGATCGTGTCGAGTCGGTCAGCGATGCCAACAACAGCCCCTTCAATGCCCGAAGGTAGAAGATCATTCGCAAACCGTGGATAGTAGTGCTCCTTAATACCCAAGGCAACTACCTCTGGATAATCCGATGAAAGGGCATAGTAGTATCCCATTATGCCCTGTAGATGTGGGAATTCTCCAATCATGAGCGTTAAAAGATCATTTTTACAGAGCCAGGCCACATCTTCGATGTAACGTTTCTCATCGGTTCTCAACGAGAGGCTCTTTACCAGTATGTTGCTCAACGCTGCTATACGCTCGACCTTTTGATACATATTCCCGAGTTTTTCATGGAAAATTACAGTTCGAAGCTTATCCAGATAAGAGCGTAAATTCTTCTTTTTGTCCTCATTAAAAAAGAATTTTCCGTCATCAAGCCTCGCATGGAGCACCCGCTGATATCCGGACAGGCTCCTCTCATTGTCTTTTATATTGGAGACAACGATAAAAAAGTTGGAGAGCTTTTTCGATTTTTTATCGATGAGGGGAAAATAATGTTGATGCTCAATCATTTCAGAAGTGAGAACTTCAGCCGGTAATTCCAGGAAGTGTTTGTCAAATTGACAGAGGACTGCTCGCGGAAGTTCTGTTAAATCGGCATTTACATCATAGAGCAAACTACCCGTATCCGGTATCTCCAGGTCCTTTGAGCCTATCAGCTTATCAACCTGTTTATTGATCTCCTTTTTTCTCATTTCCCTATCTGGAATGACCGATGCCGCAATGAGCTTTTCTTCATACTCCAGAGGATTTTTCAGCACTATCTTTGAATCGCTGTACGCCCTGTGACCATATGTATAGCGAGAAGCCACTACTCCTGCGAGCTCAAATGGTATAACATTCCCTCCGAAAAGGAACATAATCCAGCGTATCGGTCTGGCGAAGGCAAAACCGGAACTCTCCCATCGCATCACCTTAAGAAAACGCAAAGAGACGAGGGTGTTATGAAGAATTTGGGGCAGAACAAGAGAGGTCTTTTTTCCTTTTACCGCTTTCAATGCAAATACATACTTTCCATTCTCCGTTTCCCTCAGAATTAACTCTTTCTCTGTTATGTCATGACCTTTGAGAAACCCGGTGAGTGCCTGTGTGGGTTTTCCATTTACGTAGGCTTTCTCGTAGGATGGTCCACGCTTTTCCTCTTCTAAATCTTCCTGCGTCTCGTGCAGCTCGCTTATTGAAAGTGCAATACGACGTGGTGTTGTAAATTCCCTGACCCTGCCAAAACCAATCCTCTCCTCCTTGAGGATAGCGGTGAAGGAGTTGCGAAAATCATCAATTGCACTCTTACAGATGGCATGAGGCAACTCCTCAACACCAATCTCCACAAGCAGATCTTTCATCTCTTTGGGTCCTTTAAAAGAGGGAAACCCTGCTTTTTTCTTGATTCAATGTATTCCTGTGCAACCATCCGAGCAAGATTCCGCACACGGCCGATATAGGCAGTCCTCTCCGTCACGCTCAATGCTCCCCGTGCCTCGAGTATGTTGAAGGTATGCGAACACTTTATTACCATATCGTAGGCGGGAAGAACGAGACCTTTGGAGAGACACAGCGTCACTTCAGATTCAAAATCGTTAAACCACCCTTTATGCTTTTCTATTGATGCTATCTCAAAATTATATGTAGAAAACTCCTCTTCCTCTATTTTCCGCACATCACCATAGGTGAGGTTCTCATTCCAGAGTATATCAAATACATTATCCCTCTGTTGAATAAACATCGCCAGACGTTCAAGGCCATAGGTAAGTTCAACTGAAATGGGATCGAGTTCAATCCCTCCTACCTGCTGAAAATAGGTGAACTGGGTAATTTCCATTCCGTCCAGCCATACCTCCCAGCCGAGCCCCGTAGCTCCAAGCGTCGGCGATTCCCAGTCATCGTGAACGAAACGAACATCATGCTCGCGGAAATCGATTCCCATGCTCCTGATACTCTCAAGGTATAGATCCTGTATATCCTCAGGAGATGGTTTTATGAGTACCTGATACTGATAAAAAAGTGCCAACCTGTTCGGATTTTCACCATACCTTCCATCGGTTGGCCTTCTTGATGGTTCCACGTAAGCGACATTCCAGGGCTCAGGTCCAAGAGCTCTAAGTGTTGTTGCAGGATTGAATGTACCGGCACCCGTTTCGATATCGTAGGGTTGTACCACGATAGAACCATGGACGCTCCAGAATGAATTCAAGTGAAAAATTATATCCTGAAAAGTCATTTCTTGCACCTGATGCCGGATTGGTCGCTCTAATTTATTAACTCCAAAAATATATGTCAAGCCCGATACTATTAATGTAATATAGACTATGAGGAGCCCTCCCTACACAATGACGCAACGCTCGAGTCGAAGATTTACCATACTAATCCTATTGATTGCCGTCATTTTCAGCATTCTCGTTGTTAGAATCACTAAACTCATGTTCTTCCAGAAAGATAATCTGACGAGCAATCCTAAAATTACGAATAAAATAGAACGCGGATTCATTGTTGACAGGAACGGAGAAAAACTGGCACTGAGCCTCGAAACATTTTCTCTCTATGCGCGACCCCACGAGATCGAACAGAAGAAAAAGACCGCTCAGACCCTATCCAATACACTCGGTATACCCTACACGCGGATACTGAAACAGCTCAATGCAGATAAATCTTTCGTGTGGATACAGAGACAGATCGATCTAAAATTAACAAGTGAGCTTGCTGAACTCGATCTCAACGGCATCTATGTTGAAAAAGAATACAAACGATACTATCCCTTTAATAATCTCGCCTCTCATATTATTGGTTCCGCAGGGGTTGACCAGAAGGGTCTTGAAGGTATTGAATACTACTTCGATGATGTTCTTCTGCCAAGAAGGCTCGATGGAAAAAATCCCATCTCTTCCCCTTCCAGGCGGGGATTTTCAATCGTTTTAACAGTCGACCGGTTTATACAGGAAATTGTAGAAGAGGAAATTAAAACGGCCTATGAGGAGACTGGTGCTCAACTCATCAACGCAATTGTAATGTACCCCTCCACGGGTGAGATCCTCGCTCTTGCCAGTTTTCCGGGGTATGATTTGAACAAATTCATTCAGTACAGTAATGAAACAAAGAGGAATAAATCGATTACCGATTCATTTGAGCCCGGTTCTACGTTCAAGATCTTCGTAGCATCTATTCTCCTCGATGAGGGTGTTGTGCAGGAAGTGGATCAGTTCAACTGTAATGGATCAATAGTTATTGGAGATGTAACAATTCACGATACGGGTGTTCATGGGGTGTTAAATTACAGGCAGGTGCTCGAGCAATCCTGTAATGTGGGTATGATCGAATCCGTTGCGAGAATTAACAGTTCCATCCTTTATGAGAAGCTGCGTTCCTTTGGATTTGGTACGCCAACCGGCATTAATCTACCGGGTGAAGCACATGGCATTCTGAGAATGCCGAATGAATGGAGCGGCATTTCAAAATATGTTATATCAATTGGCCAGGAGGTCTCCGTCACTCCTCTGCAGCTTATTACGGCAGCTTCTGCGCTGGCAAACAAGGGAGTAATGATGCAGCCGCGGATAGTAAGAAGAATCGAAAAATCTGATGGTACAGTAATCAAAGAATACAAACCGACTCAGATACGCCGGGTTATAAGCGAGGATACTTCACGGCAAATTCTCGACATTCTTATCGGAGTTTTATCGGACGAGGGAACGGGGTATAAGGCAAGGATCGACGGATATAACATTGCAGGAAAAACAGGAACAGCACAGATAGCGGATACTGAAAAAGGTGGTTATCTGGAAGGTCAGTTTTATGCTTCTTTTATTGGATTTCTTCCCGTTCCAGATCCAAAAATCGTGCTCCTCGTCACACTCGATAGACCAATCGGTGAGAACTACGGCGGCCAAACTGCAGCACCCATTTTCAAGAATATTGTAGAACGCATAGCTCCACACTTGAATATTCTCCCGTCATTTTCAGAGGTATTTATACTTGAAGAGTAATTCAATATATAAAAAGAACATGGGTGCTCTCAAATCCTGTCACCCAAATATCTTTCACCAACTGGAAGATCTGCAGTATGACAGGTCCCCCTATAGCATGATTATTTCCGAAAATGGACTGCCTACTATCGCAATTGAAAAAGGTTCAAGAAAAATTTATCTCAGTTCCAAGAGAAACCCACTCATTGAATCAAAGAGGATTGCAACCTCTGTGCTCGACGGCACCGAACAGCTAGTTGTTTTGGTCGGTCTTGGACCTGGATATACACTCAAGGAAATGCTCCGAAAAAACAAGAATAGTCTCTTTATGGTGATCGAGCCGGATCCAGAACTGTTTCTGGAATTAATGAAAACCATAGACCTATCGGATATTATCTATTCGAAAAGGGTCAGTTTTTATATTGATCCTGAAAGTCTCGACTATGATGAAATTGCACCTCATCCATCAGCCGCAATCATCAAATTTTTCGTTTCCCGAGCTTACCGAAATCTTTATGAGGAACAGGTGATAAGGTTGGAGAGAGAATTCAATTCTCACCAAAATACCAAACGAATAAATATCGCTACACTTAAAAGGTTTGACAGGCTCTGGACTAGAAATACTTTTAAAAACGCTCCCTACTTTTTCAGACTTGCAGGTATTGAAAGGATAAGAGATTCATGCACCGGTATTCCGGCATTTGTCGTGGCTGCCGGTCCGTCACTGGAGAAAGACATCGATATTCTAGACCAACACCACCGAAATGCCGTTCTCATAGCTGTTGATACAACACTGAAGCCGCTTTTAAAGCGTCATATTCTACCGGATATTGTCATATCCGTTGATCCACAATTAGTGAACAGCCACCATCTCGCACGGATTACAGGGGTAAACACACAGGATGGCCTCCCCATTCTCGTAGCTGATCCAGCCGTGTACTCAACGACCCTTCGTAACTACCCGGGAATCAAAATGCTCACATCTTCGGTGTTTTATCCAGGAAAGATTATCGAACGTTTTTCAGGTGTAAAGGGAACCATCGCTGCAGGTGGCTCCGTGGCCACAGCAGCATTTGATCTTGCCCGATTTATAGGATCTGATCCCATAGTACTAATGGGGCTCGATCTCTCCTTTAAAGGATTGAAGACACACATGACAGGTTCATTGGTTGAAGAGTATACGCTTTCTCATTCCAACAGACTTAAAACTGCATACAACTTTCTGGGTGACTATGTTCGTAGTGGAAAGCCAAACACTATTAAAGACAAAACGGGGAAATTGGTATTGAGCGACCGTAGAATGCTCCTCTACAAATCTTGGTTTGAGCACCAGATGAAGGACGAAAAAAAAACAGTGATCAATGCAACGAGAAGTGGGCTTTCAATTAGGGGTATTCCTGATATTAAGCCCGATAGATTGGACAAGTATATATCCAAGGACCAAGGTAAAAAATCAGAACTGATAGGACAGCTTCGGTACTTAGTTCAGAACACTCCCGTTTCTCTCGCGCATTTACATAATTTTCAGGATTATCTTCATTCCACCATGAAACACATGCAGGAATTACAGCTCATCTGTTCAGAAGCACAGAGAACTTCCCAAATTCTCCTTCAAAACAGGTCTGATCATAAAGAAAGATCACTAACCGAAGCTGACGCTCGCATTTTGTCATTTATCGAAGAGAATCGACTCATTAGTATGGTGATGCAGTCTTTGATAAATGAAATACTCGGAGCAAAACAAACAGTAACCACACAGAGGGCAATTCAAAACTCTATCGACCTCTATAGGGGAATGAGCGAAGCAGCAATATTTCTATTTGAAGTGATGAAGAAAACAGAAAATAAACTATCGAAAATAAAAAATTGATCATCATAACTCCTTCGCCTGTTGCACCCTGAGATGTTTAGATTATGACCATCATTGCTTATACAATTCTGACAATCTCACTTTCTGCAAAGATATCCCCTATTTGCAAGTTTCGCCACAGATTATGATAGAGGCTTGGGGGAACACCTATATCTGCCAGGTATAGTTCACCAACAAGCTCTGCGGCATCTTTCTGTCTGAGGCCCACTTTCGGGAGTGCAAGCGTCATGGTTGCCCTTGCCTTTATAGCGGGTTCAAAAACTCTTCCGGTGGAGGCATCTATGCCTGAAGGAACGTCCAGCGCCAGAATTGGAGCCTTCTCTTTGTTTGCCCACCGAATCATCTCAACTGCAGTCATCCGTGGTGGACCCTTTAGGCCGTATCCGATAATACCATCGATGATGAGATCGGGTGTGCCTAGAGCCGATAGATCCCTGGATCCTTTAACCCCCACCCCCATACGCTTCAGTATATTAAGCTGATGGCCAGGAATCTCTGCCCAAACACGCCACGGTCGTCACCGTCGTGGCCAGGACCGGGAACAGCCCCTCCTCGGTGCCGGCGTCGAGGCGCTCGGCCGCCACCTTGGCGCGCGCGGCGCGGTTGAGAC
>CAYFYU010000060.1:0-15542 GCA_964347455.1 uncultured Spirochaetota bacterium
CTTGACAGGACTTTCAGCCCTTGACAGGACTTTCAGCCCTTGACAGGACTTTCAGTATTGCAACTTGTGATTAACACATTATAATGAAAATGGAAACCGCTGTCTACCGAAAGAAATGATTCTAATCCTTGATAGGACTTCCGTGAAATGGAAATTGTTGGAATGGGATATAGAACAGATCGGAGAGGGTGGGATTCGAACCCACGGTTCCCCAAAAGGGAACAACGGTTTTCGAGACCGCCCGATTCGACCACTCTCGCACCTCTCCTTCCTTGACAGCACTTTCAGTACTTGACAGCACTTTCAGTACTTGACAGCACTTTCAGCCGCTGCGGAACCTGCGGTGCTGTCAACAGGTTAGGTGAAACATCCCCATAACGCTCTGCGACTCACTGCGCTGATTGAATTTTCTCACAGCCAATCCGGTGTCTTCGATTATCAACTCTCTACACATGGACCTAAGATACCGCACGGTTTCGTTTTGAACTTTCATCATTCCGTTGGCACCAGTTCCAATTATAATCACTTCTGGTTTGAATTCGGCTGTTCTTTCGAGATCCGCAGGAAGAAGTTTATGACCGTCCCTTCGCCACCATCGGTTATAAATGGTTCCATCGGGATAGATAATAAGATCGGTTGAGTATCCCTTACCGTCGATACTCATAAAACCGAAGGAGTATGAATCGATTTTCATTTGATCTTTTTAATGTGTCACTTTCTTACATAATCAGAGTTTTGCCCCTCTGTGACCTGACCTTCTAGAAATTCAACATTCCTGCGTGCCCAAGAGGATTTGAACCTCCGACCCTTGGATCCGCAATCCAATGCTCTATCCACTGAGCTATGGGCACGTTATTTCCAGAGCCTCATTGAGAACTGGTACAAACGACAATTGAAGAACAGCCCCGTTCGGAGAGGGTGGGATTCGAACCCACGGTGCCCGTAAGAGCACAACTCCTTAGCAGGGAGCCCGATTCGGCCGCTCTCGCACCTCTCCAGAACTTATTTGTCTTCCCTATTCAGACTGAAAGTGATCGAATGATTGCCTAATATTATTTATTTTATCTATTTTATTATACACCATAGCCATCGGAGAGAGAGGGATTCGAACCCCCGGTCCCGTGAAGGACAACGGTTTTCAAGACCGCCGCTTTCGACCACTCAGCCATCTCTCCTCATGCTACACAACAGATACCTTCTCAGGCAGCCCGGAATATACAACAGCTGAAAAATAGACTCTAATATAACTGTTGTCAATGCAAAAAACCGAATCAATGCACTGGTCGTATTTATGTACACCCTTATTGCTGCACAACCCGTGCAACTCCCGCCACAGAATCATCGGGTTCCCTTAGATTGACCAGGCGCACACCACCGGCATTGCGTCCCATCACTGAAACAGCCTTTGCCTTCAACTTTATGATCATACCTCTGCTCGTTATAATAACGATTTCATCATCCTCACCCACGGAAAGTACTCCGACCGATTTACCTGTTTTTTCGGTCAGCTTTACATAAATCTGACCACGGGTACCGCGTCCGTGAACCGAAAAATTTTTAAATGAGACTCGTTTGCCGTATCCGCGCTCGGTTACCACGAGGAGGTCAGCCTCTGTGATCACCTTTCTAACAGCACAGACATAATCGCTTTCACGCATTCGAATACCGGTCACACCACGAGCCGTTCTCCCCATAGAACGAACCGTACTCTCCCGGAGGCGCAGTGCGTTTCCCATGGCAGTTGTTATGATCAGCTCGCTCTTCCCATCCGTAACGATCGCGTCAATAAGACGGTCATCTTCATCGAGGTTGATTGCAATTATACCAGCCTTTCTCACCTTTTGAAACTCGGACACAGCTACCTTCTTCATGTAGCCTTTCTTCGTGATAAAGAGTATATATGCCTCTCCCCCCTTTTCACGTAGTTTTGCGAATGCGGCCACCGACTCATCACCCTCGAGACTGAGGAGCATACGTATGCTTTGACCCTTCGCATTCTTCGAAACATTGATTATCTCGTGTACCTTCAGGCTGTAGGCTACTCCGTGGTTACTGATGAAAAGTATCGTATCGTGGGTGGAAGCAACAAACATATGTTCGATAAAATCACTCTCCTTCAGTGAGGAGACATTCACACCCACCCCACCCCGCGCCTGATGTCTGAAAGCCGTTATCGGAGTACGCTTGATAAATCCGTTATGGGATATGGTGACCACCACGTCTTCCTCGATGATGAGATCCTCAATGTCGATCTCTTCCTCCTTTTCAATGATTTCGGTTCTTCTTGGATCACCAAATTTTCTTGCAAGCTCCTTCAGCTCTTTTACAATCTGTCTCAGAATGTTGCGCCTGCTCTTGAGAATCTCCTTCAACTCCGCGATGAGCTTAACCAGTTCCTTGTGCTCCTTCTGAATCTTTTCTCGTTCCAGGCCTGTAAGCCGTGCAAGCCGCATATCCAATATGGCCTCAGCCTGTATTTTTGTGAAAGAGAAGCGGCTCATCAATCGTTCACCAGCCTCCTTAGGCGTTTTCGATGAACGAATTATCTTGATAACCTCATCGATTTTATCCAGAGCGCGAAGAAATCCCTCGAGAATATGCGCCCGATTTTCAGCCCTCTCCAGATCGAATTTGGTCCGTCGCTTGACTATCTCCTCACGGTGAGCTATGTAACGCTCGATAATCTCCTTGACGTTCATGACCTCTGGTTTGAGGTGGTCGAGCGCGAGAAGGTTGATACCGTAGGTTACCTGAAGGGAAGTTATCTTGAAGAGCTGGTTCATGATCACATGGGGGTTCATCCCTCTCTTCAACTCAATAACAATACGAGTTCCGTCGCGGTCTGATTCATCACGAAGGTCCGTAATGCCGTCGACCTTTCTGTTCTTGACATGTGCTGCAATATCCTGTATCAATCTCGTTTTGTTTACCTGAAAGGGTATATCGTTGACTATCAGAGCTTCCTTTCCACCTCTCATGCTCTCTATACTCACCCTGGCCCGTACCTGTATCTGCCCATTACCAGTTTTGTATGCATTTTCTATACCGGATTTACCAATGATGACGCCGCCTGTTGGAAAATCGGGACCTGGAAGGATCTCAATAATCTCCTCGATGCTGATTTCCGGATTCTCGATAACCGCAACGACCGCATTGATTGCCTCGCCGAGATTGTGCGGCGGTATGTTTGTCGCCATCCCAACAGCGATGCCGCTCGAACCGTTTACCAGGAGGTTTGGAAAAGAGGCAGGCAACACAGTTGGCTCTTTGAGGGTATCGTCAAAATTGGGAATGAAGTCAATGGTATTCTTTTCGATATCGGCCAGTAGTGCCATTGCCATTGGGTGCATCCTCACCTCGGTATATCGCATGGCTGCCGGTGCATCGCCATCAATGGAACCGAAATTCCCCTGACCGTCTATGAGAATATTTCGCATGGAAAAATCCTGGGCCATACGAACCAGTGCATTGTACACGGACTGATCCCCGTGCGGGTGATACTTTCCCAGAACATCCCCGACGATCCTGGCGCTTTTCTTGTATGGCCTATCTGGAGTCATGCCCTGTTCGTTCATGCCGAACAGTATCCGGCGGTGAACGGGTTTTAATCCATCCCGAACGTCAGGAAGAGCTCGGCTCACAATTACACTCATCGCATAGGTGAGATAAGAATCCCTCATTTCGTCTTCAATGAATGTTTCAACGATCTTTTCATTAGTGTCCAAACCTATCACCTCTTATATGAAAAAGTGAGCTACTAAAAGAAAATGATTAACTTTAACAGGTGTGAAAGTAGATGCTCCTGCGAGTTATAACGAGTTCGAAATCCTTTTCCTCTACACATCGATGTTTTTTACGTACCGGGCGTTCTTTTCAATGAACTGCCTTCTCGGAACAACGGCATCTCCCATGAGTGTTGAAAATATCTCCTCCGCCTCAACTGCATCTTCAGAGGTTATCTGAATGAGGGTTCTCTTTTCTGGATTCATCGTTGTCTCCCAGAGCTGCTCTGGATTCATTTCGCCCAGACCTTTATAACGCTGTATCGTCACACCCTGAGACCCAATCTCCTGTAAAACCTTGTTCTTCTCTTCCTCTGAATAGACATAGTGGGTCTCACTCTTCTTCGTGATTTTATAGAGCGGCGAACAGGCGATATACACATGACCTTTTTCAATCAGTTCCTTCATGTACCTGAAGAAAAAGGTTAACAGCAGGGTGCGAATGTGAGAACCGTCTACATCAGCGTCAGCCATGATGATGACTTTATTGTACCGTAGCCTTGCTACGTTGAAATCATCACCGATACCGGTACCGAGGGTTGTAATTATAGGCTGAAGCTTATCATTGCTCAGTACCTTATCCAATCGGGTTTTCTCAACGTTGAGCATTTTTCCCCAGAGGGGAAGGATCGCCTGATAGGCCCTGTCTCTTCCCTGCTTGGCACTTCCTCCAGCACTGTCTCCCTCGACAATATAGAGCTCACACTTCTCCGGATCCTTTATCGAACAGTCGGCCAGCTTTCCCGGCAGGGTATCACTGTCGAGCGCATTCCTCCGCCTTGTCAGCTCACGAGCCTTGCGCGCAGCCTCACGGGCTTTGGCCGATTGCATGCATTTTTCAATGATACTCTTGGCCACTGCAGGGTTACGTTCAAAGTAGTCGTACACATGCTCATAAACCATCGATTCAACAATGCCCTTGACCTCACTATTGCCGAGTTTCGACTTTGTTTGACCTTCGAATTGAGGATTGAGAAGTTTTACATTGATAACGGAGGTCAGCCCCTCACGTACGTCATCACCAACCAGGGACACCTTGTTTTTGATGCTGTTGTTCCGTTTGATGATGTCGTTGATCGTTCTGGTCAGCCCAGATTTGAATCCGATAAGATGAGTTCCGCCCTCAATGGTATTAATATTGTTCACAAAGGCAAATATATTCTCCGTATAACCCTCGTTGTACTGTATCGCTATCTCAACCTCTATTTCCTCACGCTGTTCCTCAAAGTATATGGGTTCCTTATTCAGAGACGTTTTTGTGCGATTGATATATTCGACGAATGAAATAATCCCACCTTCGAACTGAAAGGTATGCTCCTTGATCTCCTTTTTATTTCTGAGATCCCGCAGCGTTATTTTAATTCCTTTGTTGAGAAAGGCAAGCTCCCGGAGTCTCTTTGACAGTATATCGAAGTTAAAATGGATGTTTTTAAAAACCTCAGGATCCGGCTTGAAGACTATTTTCGTTCCCGAGTCTGAACATTCTCCTCCTTTGATGACCTCACTCTCAGGAACGCCTCTCCTGTAGTTCTGCGTATATACTTTGCCCTCCCTGCATACCCGTACCTCGAGCCATTCAGAAAGAGCATTGACAACGGATACACCGACTCCATGGAGACCACCTGAAATTTTGTAGGACTTGTGATCGAACTTTCCACCCGCGTGTAGCTTGGTCATAACTATCTCGAGTGCGGACAACCCCTCATCGGGATGTATATCGGTGGGTATTCCCCGCCCATCGTCTACGATCTCCATACAATTTCCCGGATTGATGATCACCGATATATTTTTACAGTATCCAACCAGTGCTTCATCAATGGCGTTATCGATCACTTCATAGACGAGATGGTGGAGACCCGTTGATCCGGTTGACCCAATATACATACTTGGGCGCTTTCTTACATGCTCAATACCATCCAGTACCTGAATACTCTCTGCATTATATGTGTCCATGTAAGGAGCTCCAAATTACGTTAATTCATTACTATTTAATAATTTAATATATATAAATTTTTCCGTTTCACAAAGAAATTACTTCTCAAAATCTCTTTTTTTTGCCGTTGATTTGAGAAATTTCTTTAAAATTCCCCTTAATTCGTCCTCCTTTATCCTCCTAACTATATTATCGATCTTCTTCAGCGTCTTTGAAGTGAGCAGTGCACTCCCCTGCTCCTGTTTTCTGGATTTTTTGCCTTGTGCGGTAATTGAGCCCGATTTGAAAACAATGCGCTTCAGCAGCTGAATTTTCAGCGATCCGTTGAGCCTCCGGAGCAGATCATCCTCCTGCAGTGAGAGCTCACTCGCAAGTGCGCTTGAATCCGTTTTTACATAGAGCGTATGCTCCTTGACATAGACCGGCTCGGTGTGATCCCTGACATACTCATCGACGATCAGACTCCATACTTTCAGTGCCTCACGGGTCTTCACCTCGTACTGGATTTTTCGATGTTTTGCAAAATACTGCTCAATAACATTCCGAATCAGTGATGGTCCTTCTCCTCTTTCCACGAAATATTACCTCTATCCGATATAATGAACACACGGTCCGGAGAAAAAATTTCTGGTAATCGTATTCTCTCAGTCGTTGCAATGAGCATCTGGTTTCCCTCCCCGAACAAACTGAGAACACTCTCACGATTCCCGCTATCAAGCTCGAGCAAGATATCATCGACAAGTATGAGCGGGATGACATTCTTTTTCTCACGATAAAATGCTGCCTGTGCAAGCTTGATTATTATTGATGCAAGCCTCGCCTCTCCAACTGAACCAAAGAAGCGTATCTCCGATTTTTCATCAAAGAAGGAAAAATCGTCCCGATGTGGTCCCACGACTGCACGGCGAAGCCGGAGCTCGGTATCCCTCTTTTTCCCCAGCACTTCTATAAACCCAGTTTGAAGCTCGGAATCGGAGACTCCCGGTGATAGGGTCGGGACGGTTGAGCGATAGTGGAGTTTCAATGGACCGCTAAATTGCAATAGGTTGACTGAGTTTTGCTCAATATAGGAGTTAATGAATTGTACGAGCTCGATTCTCTTTTTCAGTATGAATGTCCCTGTCTGGATGAGCCCTTCATTCCAGGTACTCAACAATGTCTCATCGATGGTTTCATTATCACCCAGATATCTATTTTTCTGCTTGATAATATGCAGATAGGTTTTCAGGTTACTGTAATACAGTGGATCAACAGTAGCGAGTACAAGGTCTAAAAAACCTCTTCTTAAATAGGGTGATCCGGTAACAAACAGTATGTCTTCAAATGAAAGGAGCACGCAGTATACATGGCCAAGTATATTGGAAAGCTTATTCTCCTGCACGCCGTTTATTGTCAGGTTCTTTTTCTGCTCTGAATATTCAAGAGCTATATCAAAATCGCCGCCCTCAGTCACAAATACCCCTCGTACAGTATACCCCGCAGTTCCCCACCGTCTGATCTTTTGATCCGATACATGACGAAAGGATTTGGAAGTACTGAGCACATAAATGGCCTCGAGCAGGTTCGTCTTTCCACGACCATTATTCCCAAGTATAAGATTCGTACAGTCCGAAAACTTCAAACGCTCTTCTATATAATTTCTGAAATCTCTTAAATATAGTGATGTTATGTGCAAGAATCATTTTCCTCTGGAATGAGCTTCGGCATTGCTTTATATTGGTGGAGACGTCATATTAAGCAAGCAGAGGGGAACATATTCTACACATTGAGTTTCATGGGCATAATCAGGTTTATATAACCTTTTTCGTCCGAACCATACAACGTTATAACTCTCTCGGAGTTTTCGAAATCTATCTTTACAGTTTCAGAATCTATTTCCTTCAGACAATCAATGAGATATATATAGTTTAAGGCGATATCCATCTCTTCACCCTCATATTGTATCGATATCTCCTCAACAGCACCACCAAGTGCAGGATTCTGTGAAGAGAGTGTTAGCTTATTTCCCGATATACTGAGCTTTATCTGGTTATAGCTCTCATCTACTAGTATTGAAACTCTACGTATCGCCTGCAGGAGAAGAGATTTTTCTGCAACGAAAAATCTTGTTCTATCTGACGGGATAATCTTTTTGTACTCAGGGTATTTCCCCTCAATGAGATTGCTGCTAAGGTGAATATTGTCATAGAGAAAAAAGATCTGATTCTTGCTGAACCCCATCTGTAGCGTGTCGCTCTCAAAGCTGTATTTCAGTAGTTCAGAAAATACAATTTTCGGCACAATGACCCCGTCATGGGGTATTTCAAAACCTTCCGGTGATGCACCGAGGTTGCTCGATTCCCTTGTCACCAGGGAGAGCCTCTTTCCATCGGTTGCTACCATGTTGACGGTGGCTTCATTCTTCTCGAGAAATATACCAGTGAGGGCGTATTTGTTTTCATCGCTCGAAATCGAAAATATTACCTTTCTAATCATCTTTTTAAACTCTTCCGCACTAATCTGAACATACCCATCGTCTGGGTGCATTTTAATCTCTGGAAACTCATCCTTTGCAACACCAGCAATGGTAAACTGGGCATTGATCTGATTGCTCATACTTTCGACGGTCAAACGGTTGTTCTCATCGGTACTCATCACAACGTCATCCTCTGGTAACTCTCTTACGATGCTCAAGAGCTTCCGTCCGTTGACTGCAAGGGCGCCCTCCTCGTGAGCAGACACCTTATCGGTAATCTTTATACCAGTTTCGAGATTGGACGAAAAAATAGAAATTTCCTCGCCCTGAACATCCAATAGAACATTGGTAAGAACCGGTATTGTAGATTTCGAGCTTGCAATCGTATCTGCTATGGAGAGATAGCGGACTAATTTTTTCTTTCCAATAGTTATTTTCATCTTATACTTCCTTCTTCTAATTCTAGATTATAAATTAATAGAATTAGTAATAGGCACGTTGATACGGTGTATAACTCATACAAGTAACACTATTATTTAAGTTAGCACCAGATAAATCTGTTGATGATGCTTGTTGTATTCACAACCAATAGTGTACGGTATACTGATTCACGTTTTTTTCAAGAAAAGATAAACATGCTTCCTGCTGTTTTTTAACGGAAATGAACAGGATATTTACAGGTTGTCCGTCACCTCATCAGTGTTCCTCGTTTATCTCTTTTACAATACGGTCGACCCTGTACCTGAATGCATCATCATTCTCGTATCTGCCTTTTATTTTGGAAATGGCATGTATTACCGTTGAGTGATCCTTTCCCCCAAACTCATTTCCTATTTCGGTTGTTGAGTAATCCGTGAGCTTCCGAGCAATGTACATGGCGATCTGTCGGGGTAGTGCAATATTCTTTGCCCTTTTCTTACTCTTCATATCGGAAAAGCTTATATTGTACGCGTTGGCAACTTTTTTCTGAACCAGATCGATGGATATATCCTCGGCGTTCTTGACTGTTATCATGTCTTTCAGGGCTCGTTTTGCCAGAACCAGGGTGATATCTTCATTGACGAGATCGTGATAGGCGAAGAGCTTATAGAGTGCAGATTCAAGTTCCCGTATATTCCAGGTAAAACTCTCCGCAATGAATCGTATAACCTCTTCAGGTACATCGTAGGATTCCCCCATAACCTTTTGTCTGAGTATCGATTCTCTCATCTCGAAGTTTGGCGGTTGAATATCGGCGGTCAATCCCCATTCAAATCGGCTTCGCAAACGATCCTCGAGCTTTCGCAGCTCCTTTGGGGGACGATCACTGGTAAACACCATCTGTTTTTTTGAAGCATAGAGTGTGTTAAAGGTGTGGAATAGTTCTTCCATGGTACCTTCTTTTCCCTGGATCGAGTGCACATCGTCTATGAGGAGAAGGTCAGAATTGCGGTACTTTATCCTGAAACTGTTCATCGTTCCTTTCTGTATCGAAGTGATGTAATCGTTCATGAAACTTTCACCGGTAATGTAAAGTATCTTCAGTTCGGGAAACTTATCAACGAGTATGTGTCCAATGGCGTGAAGTAAATGGGTTTTTCCAAGCCCCACCCCACCATACAGGAAATAGGGATTCCAATACTTTCCAGGATTTTGAGCAATTTTTTTAGCTGCCGCTGCAGCCAGGTCGTTACTGCTTCCAACGACAAAATTCTCGAAACGATACTTCGGATTGAACATAGAGTGGCGTG
Source organism: uncultured Spirochaetota bacterium (assembly GCA_964347455.1). GTDB lineage: Bacteria > Spirochaetota > B62-G9 > B62-G9 > DRHN01 > JAGLSF01. The sequence continues at coordinate 9,901 of CAYFYU010000060.1, forward strand.
TATCTTCAGCTTGCCTTTTCTTTGGAGATTCTCCCACTCCAACTGGAGGGGTATTATTCACCTGAGTTTTGTCGACTTCAATACGCAGCTGAAGCGATTTTCCCACAAGCTCTTTTATCTTCTCTTGAATTATCTTCTGGTATCGTTCCTTAATAATGTCCTTTGCCAGTCGTGAGGGGACGGCAAGTGTTATTCCCTTTTCGTCGCTTGAAAGATACTGAAGCTGATTGATCCAGGTGTTGTACTCCTGGTAGGATAGCTCGAGCGATACTAGATTGAGGGTTTCCATCCATAGTTTTTGATGCATAACCTTTCCTCTTTGCATTCAGAGGCTGGTTTCTTACTCAGTGTTTATCCACAGATTATTCACAGGGCTGTTTTATATCTAAATAGCGATTCTACAAAAAAATAGAGCGATTCTCGGCATTAGGTTGTGAATTGTTGCTTTGAATAGTTAAATCTAATCTAAATATTAAAATAAAAGTAGTTACACTCTTTGTTGGATTAAACGTACACTTTGATGACTACAGTGATTCCATAACTATTGTAAAAACAATAAATTACGGTAATTCAGGTCGAATTTTCTATCGTTATGCACAGGTTATTCACAGGGGTTGAAAAGGCGTATTGAATGACCACTATTGTAATCAATAAAGAAATTTTAATCAATGAAAAAATGATAAAAAGGTATTATTTCTTGATAATTTCCATACATGACTATGCAGAAGTCCTCGGTTTTTTCTTGACGACAAATTGAAGTATGTTTATATATAGTTACAATTAAATAAAGCGGGGTAGGACTGTAGAGAATGAAGCGTACATATCAACCAAGCAGAGTGAGGAGAAATCGAAAATTTGGTTTCCGGGAACGGATGAAAACGCGAAGCGGACGGATGATTTTGAAAAGGAGGAGGAGAAAGGGGAGAAAGAGGCTGACCGTGGCGGATGAAGGGGTGTAATCTGAATTCCTCCGTGCGTAATCAGATTGGAGAAACTTTTCGAAGAAAGGAGAGGATAAGGAAACGAGAGGATTTACAAAGGCTTTTTAAGAAAGGCTCAAGGTATCATTCAAAACAGTATACGTTGATTATTGGAAAAAATGACCTTGAATTTTCCAGGTTAGCGGTTTCTATTAAGAAGAGAGTTGGGAGCGCGGTAACTCGGAATTATGAACGAAGATTGTGCAGAGAATGTTTTCGAAGGGAAAAGGGGAAGATTCTGACGGGTTTTGATATTCTCATTATAGTGAAAGAAACCACTCATAATTTTCATGAAAGTTATGCCGTCTTGAAGGGTCTCTTCTATCGTGTGTTCCATTAAAACTAATATTTATGAGACACCTTAAATCACATTGTAGAAAATTATTAAATGATATTCTTATTATCCTCATAAGATTTTATCAAAAGGCAGTTTCCCCTCATATTCCTCCTTCATGTCGGTATACTCCGACCTGTTCGCGTTATGCCGTTGAGGCACTTCGGAAATATGGCCCCTTCAAAGGAAGCTACCTTTCTCTGCGGCGTGTGTTACGCTGCACTCCCTTTCACAGAGGTGGATTTGATCCGGTGAGGTAAGCTACCGCGCGGTTGGATTCACTATTTCATCTAATGGGATATATATAATGGATAAGAACACTATTATTGCAATTGTCGTCATCTTCATCCTCGTGCTCGTTTTCCAGATGCTTTTCCTGAGACCGAGACTTGAAGAGAGCACTGATCAGGGTGTAGGGGAGGTTCTTGAATCCGAACAAGAGGATGTCAAAGAGCAAGAGACAGTCCAGCCCGAGGTGGAGTTGGAAAAACCACAGCCCCTGCCAGAAGGGGAAGCTGAGGTACAGATCGTTTCAGTTGAGACCGCTCACTATACTGCGCAGATCTCTACAGCTGGAGCTTCCATTATTAGTTTACAACTGAAGGATTATCTCGATAACAACGGTATGCCGGTAGAACTTATCGACTATGAAACAGATGATCTACTGCCCTTTGAAGTTCAATTCGATCGTTTGAGAAATCTTCCCTTCGGTGACCGTTCTCCTTACTATGTGGAAACTATTGAACCAAATTCCTATCGGTTCTGGCGAGATTATCTGGACAGCAAGGGCAACGCATTCCGTTTCTCGAAAACGTACCACTTTGAGGACGATGAATTCATGTTTGACGTCAGGCTGGCAGTCCAGCCCCTGACCGATGAGGGTGAGCTCTATCTGAACTGGGACAATGTTTCCTATACCATGGTGTGGGGTCCGATATTGGGTCCGGTGAGCGTATTGAGAAACCGCTACAACATAACGACCCAGGGGTACCATGAGAACGGAAAGTTTCACAAGGTATTCAGGGGTGCCGGTGGCTGCTCACTCAGGAGAAGTGAATCCAAATACAGTGAGGTTTCGAGAATTGCTGACTGGGTTGGCATTACAAACCGCTATTTTTTGGTGGGAATCGTGCCGGATGAGAGGAATTATATCTTCTCCTTCGACCAGAGAACACAGGGGAAGTATTATCTGGGGATATCCGGAGCATATCACAGGGGCCGGGGATTTGAGGACAATTTCAGAATATATGCAGGGCCAAAAGACAGAAGGCTCCTCCGGCAGTACGGGTATAACTTTGATTCGGTGATGAGTGCAAGAGTATTGAAACCGATCGTCATCTTTCTTGAGATAATGATCAATGGATTTTACAAATGGACGAACAGCTATGGTCTGGCGATTATTCTTATGACCATCGTAATAAAAATTATCCTCTATCCGCTTACCTATAAGAGCTTTAAATCGATGCGCAGAATGAGCGCTCTTCAACCGAAGATTAATGAAATCAGGGAAAGGTATAAGAGCAACCCGCGACAGATGAACAGCGAGGTGCAGGCACTATACAGAAAGGAGAAGGTCAATCCCATGGGCGGGTGCCTGCCACTCATACTGCAGCTGCCTATCTTTTATGCGCTGTATACATTGCTGTCGGGCATGATAGCACTCAGAAATGAATCCTTTCTCTGGATAAAGGATCTCTCACTCCCTGACACCGTTGCGACGATCAAAATGGCGGTTCCTCTTCTGGGTTACAGGATCGGTGGACAGGGTTTTACCGATATCAATGTTCTCCCATTTATTATGACCGGGTCCACGCTCCTGCAATCCAAACTCTCCTCCGGTGATCAATCAGCCCAGCAGGCAAAGATGATGACCTATCTGTTTCCGCTGATCTTCTTCTTCATCTTCTGGAATATGCCATCGGGTTTGGTTTTGTACTGGACGATTCAAAACGTATTAACAATAGGGCAGCAGTACTTGATTGATTACAGGATGAAGAAAAAGGGATCGACTCCTGAGCCGGTTAAAAAAACACGCACACCATTAAAGAAGAAGAGACCAACCTCACTACCGGTAAGGAGGCGACGTTAGGAACTCTTTAAAAATGCGCATATCGATAATGAACTGAGGGTACGATTATGGTAATAAGAGAGTATGAAGGAAGAACTGAGAAAGACGCAATTAAGAAGGCATCGGAAGATTTAGGGGTAAATATCGAACAATTGAAGGTTGTGGTGCTCAGTGAAAAGGCGAAGTTTTTCAGTTTTGGTAATATGGTGAAAATACGGGTTTATCTTGAGGAAGTTGAAGAGGATCTTTCGACAAAAGCACAGAAATTTTTAACCGAGCTTTTCGGGATAATAGGAACTGATATTTCAACCCGCGCTATAGAGGAGGATGAGAAAATCTATATCGAGATCGAATCTGACAGCGCAGGATTGATAATTGGAAAGAGGGGAAAAACCCTGGAAGCACTGCAACTCCTTGTCAATATCATCGTGAATAAAAAAGGCGACAAATGGAGAAAGGTTATCCTGGACATCGAAAATTATCGGGACAAGCGTGAGAATACACTGCGAGAACTGGCCCAGAAAATCGCAACCAAGGTGAAAAAAACGGGAAAACCACAGTATCTGGAACCCATGAACCCTTTTGAAAGAAGGGTCATTCACATGACACTTCAGAATGACCCTCACGTTGATACGAAGAGCGAAGGAAATGGAAACCTGAAAAAGGTAAAGGTATATTTGAAACGCAGAAAGCCAAACCGCTAGCCTTCTCTGTATACGATCGTATCAGGTTTGAATGCCGCCCATGCAAACCAGAAATGGTCTGCATGAATAACAGGCTCAAGTGTTTGTCCCTTCAGTTTTCCCTTTATGGCATTTCCGAAGATGTCCCAGGTGCTCTTTGTCTCCTCATCGATAATTAAATCGCCTTTCAACGTAAAGGTGAGAATTCTGCTGTTTACCACTGGGCTGAACACTCCCGTTGAACCAACATCTTTCCCGTTTTGAATAAGCGGTGCATCGAGCGCGCTGGAGGTACCTGGTCTGTGGAATACGACCAGCGGTATTCCTTCCTGTACATCATTGATGACTCCCATCTCCCCAAGGGCGCTGTAGGGATAGGCGATATCGATCTCTCCCGCAGGTGTTTCAAGCGTAACAGCCACCACACGCTCCATTGCACTGAGTCTTCCATCAAGCTCCCCGTCAAAGAGAAACGGACTCTGACCGATACGATCGTACCCAACATAGGGATTTCTCCCGTATGCACGAGCATAGCCTGTATTTCTCGAGAGCACCTTCCCATCAGGATATGCATGCTTGAACTCCGAGAAACTGACGACACTTGAGGGAAGGAACTTCAAGCGCCTTCCCGCATGTTTACCAACGACCCCCTCACCGTTGAGCTGCTGCCAGAGGCTGTCCGTCTGACGGTCGTACATAACGAGGTCCGAATTCCTCAGGAGACCCGAAGTACCAAACTCGTAGACCGTACCGTCGACCCTACGGTCGAATACAATCGATGAGTTACACAACGGGCAGAAGGTGACAAGTACGGGAACACCTCCAACAGTATCGTTTACGATCTCATGCCAGATGAGAATCTGCAGCGGATAGGCTCTTGCATCACCATTCTGCACCAAAACGATAATCGGCTCATTATCCCCGAGCCATGATTCCACTTCCCCGTTCGAGAGAAATTCAGGATTATCGATCGAGGGTATGCCATCACGGGGTGGTCCTCCATGCTGGAGCTCGCTGTATTCAATGGTTCTACGACTCCAGTCAGTATTCCAGGTCCTTGTCAAGGACTTGAGGTAGTCAGAGCGATTATCACCGCCGGGAAGAATTGCTCTATCCCCGATAACGTTCCCCTCTGCCTGTGCTATTTTCACATCTCCCTGTCCTGATCCTTCCTGTGAATCCGCATCCGTCAATTCTTCAGATTTAGGGGTGTTTTTGTCTTTCGACCCCGATGAGAGAGCGTTGAATCCGATGAAAAATAGAAAGACGGTGACCAGGATAGCTGACAGGAGTACTCTATGTATTGGTCTGTTCATATCTCACTTCCCCTTGTGTATAAATGTATGAAGCCTTTTTAATTAAGGGGTTTCCTGCTTTAAACGATAAGTCGGGGCCTGCATGGGGTCAACAGGAAGAATGGGGACCGCTCCGAATTATCTTCAGTTTTTAGGATGATTTACTTATTTTTTAGATAAGAAGGTGTAAGTCGAGTTTAATGGAGGCGATCGATGAAATACACCGACAGCTTTGATGTAATCGTCGTCGGTGCCGGCCATGCTGGTTGTGAGGCCGCTCTC
>CAYFYU010000060.1:15591-23124 GCA_964347455.1 uncultured Spirochaetota bacterium
GCAAAGGGTCAGCTCGTTCGAGAGATCGATGCGCTTGGCGGACAGATGGCAATCACCATTGACCAAACGGGCATACAGTTCCGGATGTTGAACACCAATAAGGGGCCCGCCGTATGGGCTCCCCGTGCACAGGCTGATAAAAAGGGCTATCAGTTCCACATGAAACAGGTTATCGAGGAAACTCCAAATATTGAGCTCAAGCAGGATACGGCATCTAAAATTGTCGTACACAGAGGAGCGGTCTATGGTATTCAGACAAAGAGGGGCAATCTGTACGCCGGTAAAAAGGTCATCCTTACAACGGGGACATTTCTCAGAGGGTTGGTTTCCACTGGGAAGATTAAAAACTGGGACTCCGGCTAGAGTTAACCGAAAGAGTATCGATTTTACAGTCTTAAAGAGGCAGGATGGCGACCCACACCCATTTCCATTCTCCTATGCCACCCAAAAGATTGAGCGTCCCCAGGTACCCTGCTATATAACCTATACGAATAAACGCACCCACGAGATCATCAGAAAAAATCTAGACCGATCCCCTCTCTACACAGGACAGATAAAGGGAATAGGGCCGCGCTACTGTCCGTCTATCGAGGATAAAATTGTACGTTTCATTGATAAAGAGCAGCACCAGATTTTTATTGAACCAGAGGGTCTCGGTACAGAGGAGATGTATCTGAATGGCGTCTCTTCGAGCTTACCAGAGGATGTTCAACGTGAATTTCTGCGAACGATTCGGGGTCTTGAAGAGGTGGAGATAATGAAACCTGCCTATGCTGTTGAGTACGATTTCGTACCGCCGACGGAATTAAAGGCTACTCTGGAGACGAAGCGAACGGATGGGCTCTATCTAGCAGGACAGATCAACGGGACTTCCGGGTACGAAGAGGCTGCAGCCCAGGGGCTCATGGCGGGTATCAATGCGGTTTGTGCGATCCGCGGCGAAGAACCGCTTATCCTCGATCGTTCAGAGGCATATATAGGGGTTTTGATCGACGACCTGATCACCAAGGGCACTTCAGAACCTTACCGGCTGTTTACTTCCAGTGCGGAATATCGTCTCAATCTGCGGTATGACAATGCGGATCTCCGTCTGGCGGAGTACGGACAGAGGGTTGGTCTTTTGAGCGGTGAACGACTGGAAAGGGCGCTTGAGAGAAAGCGGGGATTTGCCAGTCTCATAGAAGAACTGAATACGAAAAAGTACAGGGGAAAACAACTATTTCACTATTTGAAGAAAGAGGGTGCTTCTATTGAATCGCTGGGAGAGAACATCGAGGGTCTTGACAGGTACGAGCCTTCCATACGCAGAAGTGTCGAAATCGAGGTGAAGTACAGCGGCTATATTGAGCGACAGAATGAAAAGATCCGTCAGTTCAAACGAATGGAAGCCATGCTGATCCCGGAGAACGTCGATTATAGGGAGATCAGCGGTATATCTTCTGAGGCGCAGGAAAAGTTGGAAAGAATAAGGCCCCATTCCCTCGGTCAGGCTTCGAGAATTGCGGGAGTTAAACCTGCCGACATTACAAATCTCCTCTATCACCTAAGAAAAATTCAGGGGAGTCCTGATGGGAAGAAAGTCAGCGTTATTCCCTGAACATGAGTACGTGCTGCTCGAAAACGGTCTTACCTCTCTTGGAATTCAACCGTCATCGAAACTACTGAAATCGTTTGTCCTATTTATCGATGAGCTTTTGGTCTGGAATAAAAAAACCAATCTTGTGGGAACCCATGATCGAATCGAGATCATAACAAAACATATATTCGATTCCCTAAGCATCTACGATCTACTAAAAGGTCGAAAAGGGTCGATACTAGATATTGGTGCAGGAGCTGGGTTTCCCTCACTGCCACTTTCCATTGTGGATGGAACATTTCCCATCACTGCTGTTGAGAGGAGACGAAAGCGTGCTGCCTTTCTGGAAAACACAGGAATTCTTCTCCATTTAGACAATTTCAGGGTATTCCATGGGGATGTCAGAGAACTAGGGTCACGCTTTGATATAATCCTCGCGCGGGCAGTGGGTGAGCTTCAGGCACTGTATACGATGGCAAAAAAAGTTATGAAGGAGAAGGCCTTGATTATTGCATTCAAAGGCAAGATTACAGAAATCAATAGAGAGATGAAACGCCTACAGGAGAAAGTGCGGAAAGAGAAGGATGTGCATCTCCGCATACAGAGGGTTCAGGTTCCCCATGTAGAAGAGGAAGAGAGAAATATTGTCATTATTGAGACTTGACCTTGGTACCCCTGAATTCTATCCCCATCGTTGTGAGCTTCTGTTGACAGATCTCCGACAATACGATAGGTTAGAAAAGCAAGAAAAAGACGACCACAAATTCCAAAGACATGAGGTATAGGTCGTGCAAAAGCTGCAGGAAATTGAGAAGCGATCCTATCTCTCACTTAAGGACATCTCCAGACTGGAAGAGGCAATACTGGCCACGGGTTACATGACACGGGAAAAGGCGCGGGAGGAGATCGAGCGTTTTACGGTAAAATTCGGAATGAACGAGTATTATTTCAAAACCACGAGTATCGATGATATGGCTCGTCACCTGATCGCGATCAGCGCCTCTGAACTTGTATCGAAGTATGGCGGTGAGGGAGTTGGCATACAGCTCATGAATGAACGTCCCGATCGGGCAGTCTACATTGTCGAGGATGTTTCTGAGAAAACAGAGGAGATAGAACGGCGCATCGAAGAAAGGTATCCGATGTTCCGGCTTGAGAGCTATCGAACTAGATACAAGACCGATAGATCCTATCTGAGATTGTACATTGTAACGAAACCCGTATTCGGTGGTGTTAGGGGGAAGAGAAGGAAGAGGCTTAGTTTCGAAGATTTCATGAATACTGCTTTTCTGGAGCGTTCCACCCCTGAAACGATAAGACGATACTGTGATGCATGGGAATCGATGAACAACCGGGAGTCGCCCTACATATCAATAACCGATAAGCCTGAAACCGGTGAAACCCGCGTTATGGTTGGAATACACGGCGTTGGTACCCGGGAGTTTCTGGAAAATTTTTCCCACTTACTCTACGAGTATAAGATCTACTCAAATCGCAAGTACCTGGAGCCGCTTTTTGACCAAAAACAGGTCTATACCTTTTATTTTGATAAAATGGATAGGGACACTATTGAAGAGTTCTCGCGGGACCTTAACGCGGTCGTCATGCTGCCAAAGAGCCCGGTTACCGAACTCTTTCTTGACGAGGTGTACTCGTCGCAGCAAACTATGTATGCCCTTTCAGCTGCGGCCTTTACCCATCAATTTCTCACGGTACTCATGGAAGAATACAACTCCCTGACCAAAGCTCTCAAGGATCAACCAGAGGCAAAGGGGATTCTTGATACAATCAAGATGAGGTTGATCAAAGATACCTATTCAGAGACAAGAATCGCCCAGGCGATTCTTGAGCATCAGGACATCGTCGGTATGATCTATGAACACTTTGTAAACCGTTTACACCCCCGAAAGGCTATCAAGGAATTCAGCAACATCGAAATGGAGATTATGAACAAAATTGAGACCGACGTTGCTTCAAATAAAAACAAGACCATACTGAACTATTTTCTCACCTTCAATAAGATGATTTTGAAGACGAATTTTTTTATGCGTGATAAGACATGTATGGCTTTTAGCATAGATCCATCCTTTCTTGATAATACAGATTATCCGGAGAAACCATTCGGATTGATTTTCTTTTTCGGTCGGGAGTTTATGGGATTTCACATACGGTTCAGGGATATTGCACGGGGGGGTGTACGGATTATTAAATCGAGAAACCTCACCTGGTATGAAAATAATCTGGATACAATATTTTTAGAGAACTACAATCTCGCTTTGACACAACAGAAAAAAAACAAGGACATTCCAGAAGGCGGGTCAAAGGGAACGATTCTCCTCAAGCTCGAGAATCAAGGGGAGGAGGATCGCGCATTCAAAAGCTATATTGACGGCATGTTTGACCTGATCATGCCCAATGAGGAGGTGCTCGATCTCAGCCAGGACAGGGAAATTCTATTTCTCGGTCCTGATGAACGGACTGCGGATTTCATGAACTGGGCAGCTCTCTATGCGAAAAGACGGGGATATGTGTTCTGGAAGTCATTTACCACAGGAAAAGATCCGGAGATAGGCGGTATCCCTCATGATCAATACGGAATGACAACTGCGGGCATTCATGAGTATGTGCTCTGCGTTCTTCAGAAGCTTGGATTACGTGAGAGCGAGATCAAAAAAATTCAGACCGGTGGTCCGGACGGAGACCTTGGAAGCAACGAGATACTCTGTTCCAAGGATAAGACCATCGCTGTCATAGACGCAAGCGGTGTGCTCTACGATCCTGCGGGGTTGAACAGACGAGAATTGGTCAACCTTGCGAAGCGGCGAATTACTGCCAGTAAGTTTAAACGTGAGCTCTTATCCCCAATGGGGTTCTTTGTGTCGATTAATGACCGTGAGGTAACATTACCGGATGGAACGGTGGTTCCGAATGGTGAGGAATTTAGAAACAAGTTTCATCTCCACACCCTGGCACGGGCCGATCTCTTTATTCCCTGTGGGGGTAGACCGGCGGCTATCAACATCAATAACTGGCATCAATTGCTCGATGACCACGGCGTACCAAAGTTCAGAATTGTCATCGAGGGGGCGAATCTCTTCATCGCCGAAGATGCGCGATTGAGATTGGAGGAGCACGGTATTGTCCTCATAAAGGATGCGTCTGCGAACAAGGGTGGGGTTACCTCATCCTCACTTGAAGTTCTGGCCTCGCTTGCTCTGTCAGATGAGGAGTTCAAAGAGCATATGTGGGAAAAGGATGGTGAAGCATCACCCTTCAGGAAAGCCTATATAGGAGAGATCCTGGAGACCATTAGGAAAAATGTACGGAGCGAGTTTCATTTACTCTGGGAGGAGCATGAACGAACCAGTAAACCTTTCACACTCCTCACGAACAGTATCAGTAAAAGAATTAACACAATTACCGATGCCATAGCGTCCTCAAAACTCCCGGAAAATCCCAGATTGTGCCGTCACGTCGTGGAGCAGTATGTCCCGCAGTCACTCAAAGATCTCATCGGCCTTGATGAGATCCTGAAGACGGTTCCAGAAAATTATCTGCGCTGGATGATTGCATCTACGATGGCAACACACTTTGTGTACCAAAACGGTCTGGAAACAGACGAGGTAGCGTTTCACAATTACGTCTCCTCACTCCTCTAAAACCAGGGGGTGTAGATCTATAAAGCGAGCTATTGTTTTGGTTTAACCCTTGCTTTATTCGTGATATACTATAGTTGAGTTTGGTGCTTGACTCTGTCAGGCATATTGAGTTGGCAAATTCCCAAAAGGCCTGACAGGAATTCGATATTGTAAGGATGGGACATGTCAGCTAAAAGAATAGTCTATGCCCTTTTATTACTCTCTCTCCCGCTTTTCTTCTTTGCCTATAGTGGTGGTTGTACGCGGAACAGCAGCAGTATTGAAGATCTCGATGTTACCGAAATGAAGGTAAAAGAAGTGGTGCTGGAGCCTAATTCGGGAAATCCGATAGTAATAATCCAGGATCTATACGAAAATGTTTCACTATCCATATGGATCGGTGCGAGTGAGGCATTTGCAATTGCAACCAAGATGGAGGAGATCAATTTCTACCGACCCATGACGCACGATCTCATGAGGAATATTCTAAGAGAGGTCAAGGTGTCGGTGATCCGGGTGATCATAACCGAGCTTAAAGATGACACTTACTTTGCGGTGATCGTAATCAGGTATCGTGGGAAAGAGCTTGTTGTCGATTCACGTCCGTCCGATGCCATCGCTCTGGCTCTGCGAACCAATGCCCCGATCTTCATCTCAACTGAGCTTCTGAACTCCAGGGGCGTTTGGGAAAAGCTCGAAAATATCTAAAAGGTTTGAATCTACACTGAGTTTTTTGCAATTTTAAGACTCTCCCTCGACACCTCGAGGGTCTTCGTTACATCTTTATCACTATGGCCCATGGATAGAAACCAGCAGTGGTTTGGATGGAAAAGCACTCCCCTTTTGGTCGTTTCAATATAGAAAGACCTCTTCAAGGCCTCTCTTTTTTTATCATTTTTTTCAGTGAACTTTACAAAGGGTAGCGGCGGTGCTCCTATGACCTGTGCGTCTATCCCGACCTCGTCAAGCGCTTCGGTCAGCCCTATCACCAATTTTTCACCCTGCCGCCACATATACTGAATACCATTTTTCATTTTCAACTCTCGGATTGTGACAAGTGCGGCGATCATAGGAAAAGAGTTGACAAGATAGGTGGAGGTCAGCCTTGTTTGTGAGGCAACCTGCATGACTTCACGCTTTCCAACAACTGCGGAGATTGGATATCCATTGGCAATTGCTTTACTCACCGTAGCGAGATCAGGCACAACCCTGAAGTATTCCTGCGCTCCTCCAAGGGCCATACGAAACCCTGTTCTTATCTCATCGAAGATGAGAACCGCTCCCTGCTCATGGGTAAGCTTTTTCACACCCTCGAGAAAACCGTTCTTTGGCAATTCTTTTGTTGCCTCGAAGGGCTGCATGATGACACATGCAACCTTTCCTCTATTTTCTCTGAAAACCTTTTCAAGAGAATCGAGATCGTTGTACCTGAATGTCAGGATATCCCTTTTGATGCCTTCCGGTACCCCTCTGGACTCCTGGTCTGTACCGCCACTACCGCCGTAACACCAGTCATGCCATCCATGGTAGCCCCACCTGATGACCTTGTCCCTCCCGGTGTATATACGTGCAATCCGTATCGCAGCACTGGTCACATTGGACCCGCCAACCAGGAATTTCACCATCTCTGCGCAGGGTATGGCTTCTACCAGTACCTTAGCCAGCTCATTCTGTACCGGGTGAACCATGGTGAAGCAGAAGCCCTGCTTCAGGTTCTTGTGCACGGCACTGTCTACCTGTGGATGTGTGTGGCCCAGTACAATTGCCCCGAATGAAAGTATCCAGTCGATATACTTGTTTCCGTCCACATCCCATACATGGCACCCCTTTCCCCTGTTCATGAAAATGGGATAGTATCCCTCGTAGAACTTGGTTGGATGTCGTGCATTGGTAACACCACCAGGCAAAATCTTTTTTGCCTCTTTGAAAAGCTGCTCAGATTTACTGTACCTGCTTGTCATGAGATCCCTCCCACATTTGGATCAAGGGGTTCTAGTAGAGCTGGTTAATACTCAGATACCCATTGTACAGGAGATAGGTTACTTTGTACATTGCAAATTGGGTTGGAAACGAATCTCCTGAAGTTTACCAAAGAGGTAGTATAGTGTGCAACTGATATATTTGACTCGAGTGATTTTTAAACTTGAAAAAATCATGCGATGTAATATAATTGCTGATCTGAAATAGGTTGTGCAGTCATTCGGTGAAGCTGAACATGGTGGATATTACGGCTATCCTCGTGTACATTATTTCGTGAAGTCTGTAGGGCCGAAGGTCCTATCAAGGGCCGAAGGTCCTATCAAGGGCCGAAGGTCCTAT
>CAYFYU010000061.1:0-716 GCA_964347455.1 uncultured Spirochaetota bacterium
AAGGGCATAACGCAAAAAAAGAGACACATACCCCTAATTTTACGTTATCCTGCCTTGTCAAATCATACCTTTTCCCTTTTCATTAAAATCATGTATAATGAGATCCCAACATATCGATGGAAGCTCAATTCTTCATGATCAAGGCGCAGGTAGGCCCATGACTGATCTAACCGGCAAAAAGATAGTACTTGGTATAACAGGAAGCATCGCAGCCTATAAGTCCGTTGAGTTGCTCAGACAGCTTAGAAAAGCAGGTGCGGAAGTAAAAGTCGTAATGACCGCAAACGCCACGAGGTTCGTCACTCCCCTTACATTCGAGGCACTCTCCGGCAACAGGGTAATATGGGATATGTTCTCTGAGCTTGGAACAACAATTGATCATATATCATTGGGTCGAGACACTGACCTCATAATAATTGCACCAGCAACGGCGAATTTCTTAGCCAAGATTGCCCATGGGCTTGGAGATGATTTTGTATCCACCCTCCTCCTGGCAGCCACTGCTAAGACCCTCATCTGTCCCGCTATGGACAAGGAGATGTTTTCAAACTCAATAGTCCAGGCCAATATCATGAGCTTGAAAGAAAGGGGCTTCAGGGTGATGGAGCCAGAAAAGGGCCTGTTGGCATCGGGCGCGACTGGAGTAGGGCGATTTCCAGATCCCTCAATTATTATGGAAGAGGTGTGGTGCCTCCTTACCAATCATGATCTGGAGG
>CAYFYU010000061.1:726-1238 GCA_964347455.1 uncultured Spirochaetota bacterium
TTACATCTCAGGGATTTTTCCAAGTTTGAGTGAGGTTTCAGTTATACGTTCGTGGGTTGGGACTATGGGCTTTACTCCTGATGGTATGCCGTCCATAGGTCCGATGCCAGGTATAAAAGGCCTTTTTATTGTTGCAGGTTACGCAGCCGGTATGTCCTGGGCTGCTGTTTCAGGGAAAATTACGTCGGATGTTATATGCGATGGAAAAACCCCTTTCCCAATCGAGCATATGGATCCGGTGAGGCTCGTGACCAATAGGTCCACAGGTAAGATGGGCTACGCATTGGCGAGGGCTGCACGCACAAGGGGGGCGAAGGTCAGCCTGGTAACCGGACCAACTCATCTTGATCCACCCCACGGGATAAAGATCACCGAGATTAAGACGGCTGAAGAGATGAGGGAGGCGGTCTTGCATAACTATACCGATATGGATGTGGTTATCAAGGCAGCTGCAGTATGTGATTACAGGCCCCTGAGCAAGGGCAAAGAAAAGGAGAAAAAAAGAAGCACCA
>CAYFYU010000061.1:1248-3213 GCA_964347455.1 uncultured Spirochaetota bacterium
CGAGCATATGGATCCGGGAAGGTTTATTGGAAAACCGAAGGTCAAGTGGCCTCAGCCATACGCTCTAACGGTATGCCACGATTTTCTGACAGGGGGAGCGTAAGGTGAGAATAAAAGAACATCCAATCCTTGGAACTCTATCAGAACAAAACAAGATCTCAATAGTTGTTGATGGCAAAGAGATAAAAGCCTATGAAGGAGATATGATTGCCACCGCACTCATGGCCGCAGGGATTTATACCTTTCGATATACCTCAAAGAAAGGGGAACCCAGAGGTATTTTCTGTGCAATTGGTAGGTGTACCGATTGTGTCATGGAGGTAAATGGAAGGCCGAACGTACGGACATGCATAACTCCAGCCAAGAATAATATGGTTGTTAATACCCAGAAGGGTCTCGGAGTATGGCATCAGGGAGGAAGCGCAAAATGAAGTCAGAACTGGCGGTCATCGGAGCTGGGCCTGCGGGGTTATGTGCTGCGATAGAGGCTGCAAAGAATGGTGTGGATGTTACGCTCATTGATGAAAATAGAACGGCGGGAGGCCAGTTGTTCAAGCAGATTCATAGATTTTTCGGTTCAGAGGAGCATCTAGCGGGTATCCGGGGTTTTGAAATAGGAAATATGCTATTAGAGGATGCAGAAAAATATGGTGTCAAGGTACTGCTCAATACTGTTGTGTGGGGTCTATTTCCTGATTTAAAGATAGGAATTGCAGACGAAGAGAGTGTTACAATTTTGGAGCCCCAGAATATCGTTGTATCCACCGGAGCTTCTGAAAACTCGCTTTCATTTGCCGGATGGACACTACCGAATATTATGGGTGCAGGAGCGGCACAAACGATGATCAATGTGAATAGAGTTTTACCCGGAGAAAAAGTTCTTGTAATAGGATCTGGTAATGTTGGGCTGATAGTAGCTTTTCAGTTGCTGCAGGCAGGAGCACAGGTTGTGGCAATTGTTGAGGCACTTCCTGAGGTGCGGGGATATCAGGTTCACTCGTCGAAACTAGTGAGAATGGGTATTCCTATTCTGACCAACCATACCATAACAAGAGCAGAGGGCGATACACGTGTTCGGCGAGCGGAAATTGCACGAATTGATGAAGATTTTAAACTCCTGAAAGGGAGCGAGATCGCTTTAGACGTCGATCTCATCTGTGTTGCGGTCGGGTTGAGACCCCTTGCTGAGCTGTGCTGGATGGCAGGTATGAAATTTGACTATCAGCCACTGCTTGGAGGATTTGTACCGCTGCATGACGAGAACATGCAAACATCAATAAATGGAATATGGGTTGCAGGTGATATTGCAGGCATTGAGGAGGCATCATCTGCCATGGAAGAGGGAAGATTAGCAGGTATGGCATCTGCGGTATCATTAAATAAAATTGATAGGAAACTTGGTAAAAAATCGATGGATCAGGCCCGAGAAAGACTGAAGGCTCTGAGACTTGGACCTTACGGTAACGACAGACAGGAATCGAAACAGAGAATCATTCAACACTATCACGCAGCGTAACGGGGGGGTCAGTGACCGTGGATCAGCTCATAGAAATGACTAATGGAATTATCACTCAGGAGGAGATTAGAAGATACAACGGATACCCTTCGGATGAGCGATTCAGTAAAGGACCGGTAATAGAAACTTGATAAAAGTTGGAAGACACATTACCAATTGCCCTCAATTAATTGATCCCGACGGTGAATGTACGGGATGCGCTCAATGTATAATAATCTGTCCTGGTCTTGCTGTTTTTATAGTGGATAAGACCTTTTCGGAAAAGGAGGCTTCCATCTCTCTGCCCTATGAACAGCTGCCGCTTCCCGAAGAGGGGGCAAAAATTATTGGGATAAACCGAGGGGGAAGAGCTGTCTGTGAGGGACGTGTTCATAAAGTTCTCAGTATTAAGAAATTCAGCAATACCAATGTGGTGACAATAGTAATCCCCAGGGATTTCGCAGATGCCG
>CAYFYU010000061.1:3223-12397 GCA_964347455.1 uncultured Spirochaetota bacterium
GTTACAAGGAGTGATGTATGAAGGTCGATGACGAGTTGATGAAATTCGATGAGGGGCGGATCATCTGTCGTTGTGAGGAGGTTACACTCGGTGAGATCCGAAAGGCAATTCGGGAGGGGGCGAGAGATCTTGATTCGGTAAAAAGAATGACAAGAGCAGGGGCAGGTTTGTGTCAGAGTAAAACCTGTTACAATCTCGTTGCACGGATTATACATGCAGAAACTGGAGTTAGCTTTTCCAAACTTGTGCCTTATACTGTTCGACCTCCGGTAAGACCTATTCCGGTCAAGTGCTGGGGTAAAAAATAGAAAGGAAGTGTACAATGAGAGCAGCTGTATTTCACGGTAAAGGAAATATTCGTATTGAAAATGTGGAAAAGCCGAGACCTGGTCCAGACGAGGTGTTGGTCGCTCCTCGAGCAATCGGAATATGTGGGTCAGATTACCATATATTTACCGGGCATTGGAAGATAGAAACACCACTTATTTTGGGACATGAGTTTACTGGAACTGTTGTGGAAACTGGTTCTAAAGTACAAAAATTCAAAAAGAATGACCGTGTTGTAATAGAACCGGCTATTACCTGTGGAAAGTGTTACTACTGTAACACCATAGATACCAATAATTACTTCTGTGAAGATCGTCCTACGGTAGGGTTTACACAAGATGGTGCCTTCGCAAAGCTGGTAAAAGTACCTGAGAGAGGTTTGCATCACCTGCCCGATAATCTTGACTATGAAAAGGGAGCTTTCGTAGAACCGCTGGCATGTGCAATTAGGGGTTCAGATAGAGCTGAAGTTAAATCGGGTGATAATGTGACAATTCTTGGAGCTGGTCCGATAGGGTTGCTGCTCCTTATGCTTACCCGTTTAAGCGGTGCTGCAAAAATAGTTGTTTCTGAACCCAATAAGGCACGAAGAGATATGGCAGCTCAATTTGGGGCTGATTTAGTAGTTAATCCCAATGAAGATGATTTATCTAAAGAATCAAGAAAAGCTTTTTCCGGTAGGGAAGCTGATGTTGTAATAGAAGCTGTCGGAAGAAAAGAAACGACGGAGCAGTCATTCATACTCGCAAGACCCGGAGGCCGAGTGTGTATTGTGGGTCTATGCCCACAGGGTACACCGGTTACGATTCCAGACTCCTTTGAAGCGTTTTATATAAAGGAACTTACTATAGCTGGTTCGTCATGCAGCCCGAGGGGTACTTTTGAAAGAGCCATAAGGATGATGGCAGCAGATAGACTGGATGTATCGCAATTTATAACGCATCGTTTTGGGCTGGAAGGGGTAGGAGAAGCCCTCTCAATAATAGCTAAGGGTGAAGAGCCTGCAATTAAAATCATGATAACGCAATAGGGGAAGGAGCTGGTATGGATTTCAAGGATAAGGTTGTATTTATCACAGGAAGCACCCGAGGTATAGGTAGGGGAATTGCTATTGCTTTTGCAGAGCACGGCGCTAAGGTTGCAATAAATGGCACTAAAGAGAATCTGTGCTACAAAGTCGTTGAAGAAGTGGGCAATGCGGGGGGTCAGGGTCTCCCACTACCGGGAGATATATCCAATTCAAAAGTTGTTAGTCGTTGTTTCGAAAAAATATTCAATGATTTTGGGCATCTCGATATACTCGTTAACAATGCTGGGATTATTTATGTGGAAGATTGTATTGATACAACTGAAGAGCAGTGGGATAAAACCATGGCGGTAAATTGTCGAGGAGTTTTCCTCTGTTCCCGTGAAGCTGCTCGACACATGGTTGAGCGTAAATTGGGTAAGATAATCAATATAGCTTCGCAGCTAGGTAAGTCTGGAGTTGCAAAATACACTCATTACTGTGCATCAAAGTTTGCCGTTGTTGGATTCACTCAGGCACTTGCAAAGGAGCTGGCACCTCACAGGATAAACGTGAATGCAGTTTGCCCTGGGATAGTGGATACCGATATGATCGACGAAGAGCTTGAGGTATTGATAAAGGTCACGGGAAAGAGTGAGAAAGAATTGCGCCAGGATTTTTTGAATATGATACCGCTCGGTAGATATGAGACTTCTGAGGATGTTGCCAATCTGGTTCTATTTCTTGCATCCGAAGGTGCCGCCTATATTACTGGACAGTCTATTAATGTAACTGGAGGAATCGAAGTTCACTAGAATCCTTGTATTCCCTATAATACGATTTATAATAAAAAAGAAATTGGTCAATTCAGCATCGTATCAATTAATTATATTGAATTAATTGTATATTGAGTATGACTGTTCAATCCTATCAGTTGGAGTACAACTTTCAAAATACAAAAAGGGTCGACTCACTGCGTAAAAAGGTGCTCGCAACAAAGCCATTCGTGTGTATAGAGCGGGCACGATATGTTACTGAGTCGTATAGAGAAAGTGAAGGAGAACACCCGCTTACAAGGAAAGTCCTCGCCTTAAAACATTTGCTCGAGAATATGACAATCTATATAAATGATGACGAATTGATCGTTGGCAACAATTCATCTGGACCCCGTGGATCGGTGGTGGCCCCTGAGTATAGTGCGAACTGGCTGCAGAGAGAGCTCACGGATCCCGAAAAGGCTCCAGACAAACGGAAACAGGATAGGCACATTCTTTCGGATAGGGTGAAAACGGAATTGCTGAAAGAGATTCTTCCATATTGGTCAGGAAACACCGTTGAGGATAGGGTTGTTGAATTGTTGCCGTCAAAAGTCATAGAACACGGTATCGCATCTTTGGGTAAAATCGACACAACACCTGTGGCTCCTGAAATATACATGAGAAATGGGATTGGCCATGTTGTGGTAGATTATGAAAAATTGCTGACCATGGGTTTTCCGGGGATTCGAGCCGAGGCTGAGAGTAGATTGGAGGAATTGGAATCCAGCAATGAAGAAGATACTCCGAAGATAATTTTTTACCGGGCGATTGTGATTGCGTACGGGGCAGTGCAGGGATGGATTAAAAGATATGCCAATTTGGCAAAGGAAAAAGCCGCGAACTGTAGTGACGGGAAAAGGTTGAAAGAATTGGAGCGAATATCCGAGGATTGTTCCTTCATATCTGAAAATCCACCTGAGACGTTCAGACAGGCCATTCAAAGCTGGGTTTTCGCACAGTTACTTTTATTTGGTCTTGAACAGAATTGTACAGCCGTTTCACCGGGCCGTTTTGACCTGTACATGCTTCCCTTCTACAGAAACGATCGAAAAAACAATAACCTGACGAGAGAGGAAGCGGTTGAGTTGATCGAGTGTCTTTTCATTAAGTTGTCAGAAATGAGTATACTGTGGGATTTCGACTCAGCTTCATACTGGTCAGGTTTTTCGATGACGCTCTGTTTACTGGTTGGGGGAGTTGACGAGAACGGTAAGGACTCAACCAATGAACTGTCCTATTTGATCATTGAAGCGGACAAGAACACGGGCCTTCTTCAGCCTGAATTGGCAGTACGCGTTCACAAGGGTACTCCAAGAAAACTTCTCGTCGAAGCGCTGAGGGAGGTAAAACTCGGAAGAGGGAAGCCTAAGTTCTTTATGGACAATGCCGCGATTTCTATGATTAGGAATACCGACATAAGCTTGGGTGAAGCAAGAAACTATGCGGTCGTCGGATGTGTGGAGCTGACGCCATCGGGAAATACTGCCGCTTACACTGGTGCAGTATTTATAAATCTGGCGAAGTGCCTGGAACTGGCTTTGAATGACGGGCAGTGCTTTATCACAGATGAATATATTGGTGAAAGAACGGGGAAACCCAATGATTTAGAGAGTTACAGCGATGTCATTCAGGCTTTTAAACGACAGGTCGCGTATGCGGTGAAGAATGCCGTAACAGTCATGAATGTTATTCTGGAATACCAGGCAAGGCTCTACCCCTGTCCATTCACCTCCTCGCTGATTGATGGATGCATGGAAAATGGGCTTGATTTTACTGAAGGTGGAGCCAAGCACAACTTTGTCGGAGTCACCGGTGTCGGCCTTCCGAATGTAGCGAATTCTTTGGAAGCACTACGGAGGTTCGTATACACAACAGACAAGATTGGGTTAAAAGAGTTTGTATCGATTTTAAAGAGCGATTTCAGAGAAAACGAGCCTTTTAGATTAGAGCTGTGGAACAAAGTACCCAAATATGGGAATGACGATGCCTCTGTCGATAACATCGCACGAGAATTGGGACAGTTCTACTGTCGAGAGGTAAGTACGTATACAGGAACTTTTGGGCACAGATTCAGACCAGGTCTCTTTGCGGTTTCAATAAACGTACCCTTTGGACTGGTGACAGGAGCAACAGCTGAGGGCAGAAAAGCTGGGCATCCGCTTGCAGATGGAGGGATCTCTCCTGTTGCAGGCTCTGAAAGGAATGGAATTTTAGGAGTGATAAAGTCTGCAACACGGATCGACAATACGCTTGCAGGTAACGGTACGCTCCTGAACATTCGATTGAGTCCTACAATATTTGAAACCGATGAAACCATATCGAAGATGGTAAGCCTTTTGAGGTCCTATCACGATTTGGGGGGATATCATATCCAATTCAACGTGGTACACGATGCGGTGTTGAGGAAGGCGCAAAAAAAACCCGAAGAGTATAGAGGCTTGATGATAAGAGTTGCTGGATATAGCGCATACTTTACTGAGCTCAATCCTGAGGTTCAAGAGGATATCATTTCAAGAACCATGCATGCAGACACCTGAAGGAATAAGACATGGCAGGTACCTTAGAAGACATTAAACAGGCGGTGCTGCAATTCGATAGGAAGTCCGTTGAGGAACTAACCCTCAGGGCGATTGATGAAGGCATTAAACCCATTGAGGTTTTTGAGGCGTTAAAGGAAGTGATTGGAAAGGTGGGGGATGATTTTTCGAAGGGCAATCTATTCTTACCTCACCTTGTGGGAGCAGCCGATGCTGTGGAGGGCGGTATGCCCACCATAATGGAGGAGATCAAGAAGAGTGGAGCGAAGGTTGAAAGTCTTGGTACGGTTGTCATAGGGACAGTGTACGGTGATATTCACAGTATCGGGAAAACCATGGTCGCGACCCTCCTGGCAGCTGAAGGTTTTTCAGTGCGTGATATAGGTATCAATGTCCCGGCATCGGAATTTGTGCAGGCAGTTGAAAGAGAAGATGTCAACATATTGGCGATGTCTGCACTTCTGACCACCACCGCACCTGAGCAAAACAGGGTGATAGATATGTTGCATAAGAAGAAACTCCGGGATAATGTGAAAATCATGGTAGGTGGAGGCGCAATTTCAAAGGAGTTTGCCCTTTCGATTGGGGCGGATGGTTACAGTGGAACTGCGCCCGGAGCAGTCAAGCTGGCAAGAAAGTTGCTCAACCTGTAGTGGGACTGATTTCTGATATTTGCAGAAAAGTATAAGGTATTCGGTTGGTTGATAACTGGAGCAGGGTTATGCCGTTGAAAGGATTTACGAGAAATATACCTCCCCTCAACATACTGACCCAGGAACAGGTCGAGGCGATCCATCGAGCTACTCTCGATGTGCTGGAAAATACGGGAATCAGATTTGAAAGTGAGAAGGCTCTTCAGATTTTTAAAAAAAATGAATGCATGGTTGATTTTGAAGATAAGAAAGTGCGGTTTCCAAGTTTCATTGTTGAACAGATGCTCCGAGAGTGTCCCAGCAGCTTTACGATGAGATCGAGAAATCCAGCTCACAGTGTACGGATCGGCGGAAATACACTCTATTTCTCCGATATGCCCGGTGAAGGAATTCTGGATTTAAAAACCTGGGAGGTTAAAAAGGCAACAAGAGATGAGAATCGTGAAGCACTTACCGTTCTCGATGCTTTGGAGAATTTTCATATTCTCTGTTCATATACCCCCTATTTTGAAATTGAGGGTGTAATACCTGCAATGTCGATACCGGAGAGCGTTGCTGCTAAAATGCGGTATTCGACGAAAGTTCAGTGGACAGGCTATCAGAACGATTGTGAAATATACAACATAGAAATGGCAAAAGCAACTGAACAGGATATCATGGGATTGGGACTTCCCTCAGCGCCGTTGACCTATTATTCCGATGCATGTGAATCAACAATCAGGTATGCTGAAGCAAGATTCCCCATTAATTTCGCGAGTGGATGCATGGTGGGAGGCACTTCACCAGCAACGATTGCTGGTACGCTCGTATCCTTTGATGCAGAGGTGATTGGAGGCATTGTTCTCGCCCAACTTGTCCGACCGGGAACCAAGGTGGTCGTTGAGGATACCATACTCCCAATGGACATGCGAACTGGATCACCAATTTTTGGTAGCATATTAGCGGCTCTGCATATCGCGGCCTTTGGGCAGGTGTGGAGAAGATATCAGATTCCCACATTTGCCGATTCAGGATGGACAAATTCAAAGAAGATAGATTATCAGGATGGCTATGAAAAATCTATCACCTCACTTGTTATTGCTCTGTCTGGGTGCAATGTCGCCAATTTTCATGGGGGTGTGTATGGAGACTGTAAATGATGAGACTATAGCACTAGATTTAATCGAAGAGATTGGGCCCATACCGGGCCATTTTCTTATTACCGAACATACGAGGAAATATTTTGATAAAGAGGGATTCTTTCCCAAGGCAGCAGATCAGCTTCCCTATGAGGAGTGGAAGGAAAAGGGGAGAAAGGACGCATTACAGCTTGCCAGGGAGAGGATGGCTGACATATTGAGTAACCATAAATGCGAACCACTTCCTGAAGATCAGGACAGGGAAATTGAAAATATCCTGAATAAGGCGAGGGAGTTCTATAAAAACAGCTGAAGTTAAAGGTGTTACGTTGGCAGTAATAGTGAGAAAACTATGATACTACAAGGTAAAGTTGCCGTTATCACCGGTGCAGCAACAGGTCTAGGTTTTGAAACTGCAAAACTTTTTATTCAGGAAGGCGCTTCAGTTGTAGGGACCTATCACGAAAAATTCGATGAAAATAAGATAGAGAATGCGTTTGGGGATTCGAAGAGGATGCTGTATGTTCGAACAGATATAACTCAAGTCGACGAGGTAAAAAATTTAGCTTCAGTAATAGGAAGGAAATTCGAACGAGTCGATATTCTGGTCAATAATGCAGCAGTTGATACGAGTGGAGATGTTGAGAATACTTCTGAAGAAGAGTTTAGGAGAATCATGGACGTTAACATCTATGGTATGTTTCTGGTTACGAAGTATATGATTTCTCTCATGAAAAAGGGTAAGAAGGGAGGTTCGATTATTAATGTTGCATCGAGTATCGGTTTGATGGGCATGGCAAACAGGCTCGCCTACACCACCTCGAAGGGTGCTGTTATTAATTTCACTCGAAGCATGGCGATGGATTACGTTGATTACAATATCAGAGTAAATGCTATTGCTCCTGGAGGTATATATACAGAGATGGTTGATGAATTTTTCAAGCGGCATGCGTCGGAGGAAATTAAAAAGGAAATATTAAAAATGCATGTTATTAACCGACTTGCCGATCCAATTGAAATTGCAAAACCCATATTGTTCCTGGCCAGTGATGATTCAACCTATGCTAACGGGGCGATCTTCAGTGTCAATGGAGGATACACCTGTGGTAAATGAATTTCGACCTCTTCGTCGATGCTTTTGGATGTTCTTTGAGAGGTTTCAAGATGAGTTTCAGAGGGGAGGTGAGAGCTACAAAAATTATTAATGTAGAACAAATTAACTAAAGGAGTAATGTATGAAAAAGAGAAAAGTTATTCTCTTCGCGGCAGTATTTTTGAGCCTGGTTTTGACCTTTACCTTTCTCTTTGCCAGTGGAGGCAAAGGGAAAGAGGAGGAAGTGGTAGAGGAAAAGGAATTGGGGCCAATGCCCGGCGAGCCAATGCATGATATGGCAACCCGCATTGCAAAAGCGCTGGCAGAGGGGAAGGATATCGAGCTTCATGTGTTGTTGTCATGGGACGCGCCAGGGCAGGCACTGATCAAGGTAATACCGGAGTGGGAGGCTGCTACTGACATTAAGGTTTTTACAGAGCCACTATCCACAATTGAAATGTCACAGAAGGTAAACCTTGAGTTAGCGTCTGGGGAGCCGGAGTATGATATCATACAGTACGATCGGTACATCCATAAGCCGGTTCTTGAAAACCCCGGTGTTCTCAATCTGGATCCCTACATTGATAAATATGATCCTGAATTTGAAACGATGATCCGTCCCGGATTGGAAGAATGGGGCGTCGCTGATGATGGAACGCACCGCGCAATGCCCTTCTACTGGACTACCTATATCATGGCATACAGAAAGGACCTCATTGATGATTCAAAGGAAAAAGCGGCATTTAAAAACAGGTATGGTTATGACTATGATATAGACAGCCTCACCTGGGATGGGTCTTTCATGGATCTGGCTGAGTTCTTTACACGGGATACCGATGGTGATGGGAATATCGATTTCTGGGGTAATGCCGAGATGTATGCACCCTATGCTGCAACTGACACCTATATGGCACGGTATCTCAATTACTGGGATCGCGATAAACCATCCTTTCTGTCTGATCCTGCTACCGGTAAGGTCACTATCAACGATAGTACTGGTTTGAGAGCCTTTAAGGACATGCTCGAGGTAGTATATAGAGGTCATACTGTACCAGAGATTTTAACGACAGATTGGGCGTCGATCCTCGGGACATTTGCCTCTGGTCGCGCTGCTATGGCCTTCCAGTATGCTCCTACCTGGTCACCCATTCAGGCTGAATCCTCGGATTTCAAGATATCGGGTCCCGATCAAGTTGGCTTTGCCCATGTACCCGGCATTGAGGGAAAGCCACGGTCAACGCAGGACTGTGGCTGGATATCATTCATAACGGGAAATACCGATATTCCAGAGATTGCCTATCTGTTTACACTTTGGGCCGCATCTGAGGAGATCGACAAGATGATGGCAATGACGAGTCTCCACAATCCCATAAGAAAGGCAACCTATGAAGATTCAGAGGTTATTGCCGTAAATCCTACGTTTGCAGCGCAGTTTCAATACGCTGAAAACATGTATACCACACCTGACCATCTGATCTACGAAGAGGAGATACTCATTGTATCAAATGCAATGGCAGCGCTCGTAAATCGCGAAATCTCTTTCGAACAGGCTTTAAATAACATTAGTAAAGAGATAGCAGCAAAGTGGGAAGAGGTTAGGTAAACCGACGGTGACAGTACTA
>CAYFYU010000061.1:12407-13034 GCA_964347455.1 uncultured Spirochaetota bacterium
TCAAGGTCTGGTTATAGATTCTATAACCAGACCTTGACATTTCATTAATCGATTTTTTATGGAGGACTAGGGGAAACGTGAAAGTAACATGGAATAATGAGCGAACAGTTTGGAAGTGGTACGTTTTTCCCGCACTATTTTTAGTCCTGTTGGTCGGGATTGGACCCCTTTTTTATTCTCTTTTTATCAGTACCCATCAATTCAATCTCGCAAAGATACAAATTCCTTTTAAGTTCGTGGGTTTAAAGAATTATGCATTCATTTTTACGGATCCCCATGTCTGGAATGCGTTCAAATTGACGGCAATGTTTTCAGCAGTATGTGTTGCCCTAGAGCTCATATTCGGGACCCTTCTGGCATTACTGCTCATAGATATTGTACGAGGACGGAATATCCTGCGATCACTCTTTCTCATTCCAATGGTGATTACTCCGATAGCCGTGGGATTGATGGGACGATACATCTTTGATGATGCCGTAGGAATAGTAAATTGGATGTTTCGATTACTCAATCTTCCGAGGATAATCTGGTACGGAAATCCTAAAAGTGCATTGATAACAATGATAATCTTGGATGTGTGGGAGTGGTCAGCCTTTATATTTCTTATTGTGCTCGCCGGATTAATGG
>CAYFYU010000061.1:13044-23120 GCA_964347455.1 uncultured Spirochaetota bacterium
TCGCATTCGAAATACCGAGTGAGTATTATGAAGCGGCGAAGGTGGAAGGGGCAGGTTTTTTTGCCACCTTATTTAGAGTAACATTGCCAACATTGAGAAACGTCTACCTGTTGGCACTACTGATCAGAATCATAGATACGTTTAAAGAGTTTGATAAGGTATATATCATGACTAAGGGCGGTCCAAATTTTTCAACTGATCTGATTACTGTAAGAAACTATACCATAGCTTTCAAGGAGTTTAATATCGGGGTGGGTTCGGCATTATCAATAATAATACTTTTTGTTATGATCCTTCTTGGAACATTTCTCATTAGAGTGGTGCAGAGGGCAGATTGATATCTGTAATAACAGGAACTGAGGCTTAGAAATTGAGACTGAAAACTCTTATTTCGATTCCTAAGTTTATATTGATCGGTGTGTTGCTTGTACTCTTTCTCTCTCCTATCATTTTTCAGATTATTTCTGGGTTTAAAGAGTTAGGTACGATTTATGATCCTGAACAGATCGTGTCTTTAAAAAACCTCACCATAAAGGTATGGAAGGATGCGGTAAAGCTTCAGAAATTTCTCGTCTACCTGAAAAACTCCGTGCTGGCAACAATCTTTTCAACAACTATAGTTATGTGTTTTGCCATTCCTGCGGCCTTCGGCCTGGCAAAGTTAAAGATGAATGTGAAAACGAGGAGGACTCTTTCATTTGAATTTTTGGCAATGAGAATGCTTCCTGGAATTGCTGTGATAATACCTATTTTTGTCGTGTATAAAAAGATAGGTCTGTTGTACACACTTCCAGGATTAATCTTAATTTATGTGGTGTTTAATATCCCACTGGCAACGTGGTTGCTCGAAGGATTTTTCAAAGAAGTTCCAAATGAAATTTCAGAGGCAGCACGAATAGATGGGTGCAGTCCGAGAATGGAGCTTATTAGAATCATAATTCCACTATCAGCACCGGGCCTATTATCAGTGACCATTCTTACATTTATATTTGTCTGGAATGAGTTCATGTTCGCCTCGGTATTAACCACATCGTCGAGTAGAACGCTTCCGGTGTGGGCTGCTTACACGACCTACCAGCATTTCATTGTTAATTATTCAATGTTGGGAATCTCATCCACAGTTATGATTGTGCCGGTAATTGTATTTGCAATTCTTATGCAGAAGTATCTTGTGCGCGGTTTGTCCTTCGGCGCAATTAAGGAATAGTTGTTATATCTAAATATGAGTGGCGATAAATTTCAATACTGAGGAGAGGGTAAATGGAAAAACTTAGAGCTGGTTACGTTTCCTTCGGTACGATGTTCTATGAGCCGAAAAGATTGAAGGAGATAAGCGCTCGAGCCGAAAAGCAGCTAACCGATGCAGGTATTGAGCTCGTAAGAACTGACCCTGTGTTTGGCGAAGGCAAGGAACCGGAAAGGGCTATCAGGGAATTGAAGAATGGTGAATGGGATTTTCTCATTGCCAATATCATTAACTGGATCGAAGTTCGAGGAGTAACAAGAGTGCTGCTAGAGTTCCGGGATAAACCGGTTGTTCTCTATAGCTTCGGTGGATTCACCGAGGGAGATACATTGATCTCGCCAGCAGCCGGTGCCGGTACAACTGCCATAAGATACCCGCTCGAACTGTGGGGGTTTAAGTTCAAATACTTCTTTAATGCACCCGATTCACCGATGGATGTCGATAGTATCGTTAAATTTGGCAGGGCCGTGCAGACAGCGAAAAAGCTTCGCTATGCCCGTGTCGGAATGGTTGGGTTCAACGATATGGGTCTGTATACCACGGGTTTTAACCCGACCCGGATGCGGAAAATGATTGGACCCGAGGTTGAGAGCATAGACATGCTGCAGCTCGAAAGGAAGATGGATGAGCTCGAAGACCAAGCGGTGAAGGCTGAGGTAGCAAAGGTCACGAAAGACTGGGAATACCCGCTGGGGAAACCGAAGGACGAGGTTATTGAAAGAGCCGTAAGGATGTATATGGCAACAGTGGCATTCTGCAAGGATAAGAACTTCAGTGGTTTTTCCTACAAGTGCGTCGACGGGATTGATGCACATATGAATGCTGTCCACGCTATACCTTCCTCTCTTGTTGCATCGGCGGGTTATCCATATGTGGATGAGGATGATATCGGTAATTTGGTAGCCGAATTAATGCTCAAATGGATATCGGGCAAGCAGGTTATGTTTGTCGAACACTACGAGCACCATCCGGACTGGATACTGCTCGGTGAGGACGGCTACATACCAAACGAATTCATCGATGGAAAACCGCAGATTAAGGATGTCTCAACGGTCCTCCTCGGTGGAATTGCGCACTGTTCCAGGATGAAAACAGGGCGAGTAACCCTTGCCTGTCTCACTGAAGATAATGAAGGATATCGAATGCATATTGTAACAGGTGAGGGTAAAGAGCCACCGCAGTGGGTGGAGATGGGAGTTCCCCTTCCATCATGGCCCAGTATTAAATTTTTTCCAGACGGAAATGTGAGAAGCATACTCGACCACGTTCTTTCACAGCACTTCGCTCTCGTTTACGGTAACTACGTTGATGAGTTGTTAAACCTGTGTTATCTGCTCGATATAAAACCCATTCTTGACGTTGAGTGAGGGCGTTACTTTCATCTATGGGTCAATTTACCAATGTTTCGGATAGACTAGTATGTAAAATGGGAGGCTAATTATGACTGCAAAGGAAGAGCTTGAGACAAAGTTGGGGAGAGTCAGAAATTTTATGAACAAGGGTGGCTACAAAGGGGTGCTTTTCGGTACACAGTTTAATTTTTCGTGGCTGACAGGTGGTGGTGATAATCAAATAATACACGGGACAGAATTGGGTTTTGTCAATCTCCTGGTAACAACAGATGATATCCATATTATTACAAACAATATAGAAATGCCAAGAGTAACAGATGAAGAGGTTGAAGGGCTTGGTTTAAAGAAGATCGAATTTGTATGGACTGAAGGTGGCGCAATAAGGAAGGTCCAGGAGTTGGTGGGAGGGGGAGGACTTGCAGCTGATCATGATTTCCCGGGAGCTATGAATGAAAGAGCGAATCTCGATCCACTGCGAATACCTCTTACCCAGGGAGAGGTATCCCGGTATAGAAAGCTTGCAGAGTTGTGCGCTCACGCCATGGATAGAACGATGTTTCAGGTTGAGCCGGGTATGGATGAATTTGAAATTCAGGGTGTAATCGCTGGAGAACTGATGTCAAAGGGCGTGTATCCCGTGGTGTTGCTTGTCGGAACAGATGAGAGAATTTCTCTATACCGGCATCCAATGCCGACAGAAAAGAAGTTAAAAAAATACTGTATGGTGGTGATCTGTGCACAGAGGTGGGGATTGATTCTGAACATGACGCGGCTTGTTCATTTCGGCCCTATCCCGGATGAAATTGTCAGTAGATATGAGTCCCTTCATAAGGTTGATATGGCATACATAACGGCCACGAGACCGGGCAAAACCATGAAGGATATATTTGATGCTGGGAGACTGGTCTATGAAGAAGAGGGGTTCCGGGGAGAGGAGCTGAAGCATTTTCAGGGAGGTACCTGCGGGTATTTGGCGAGGGAACAGGGGCTTTCGCCGGAAAGCAACTATACAATACTGGATGGGGAGATATTTGCGCATAATCCCACCATAACCGGTACCAAGATCGAAGATTCCATTCTTGTGAAAAACAATGCATTTGAGGTTCTGACCATAACCGAAAAATGGCCTGCTAAAGAGATAGAGTATCAGGGTGTTGTCTTGAAGAGACCTAAAATTCTCGTTAGGTGATCGATTCAATTCTGTAATTAATGGATATAGTTTAAAGGGGAGTCAGTATGTACCTGACTTTCGATGTGGGAACAACATCGGTGAAAACGGCTCTCTTTAATAGGAAAGGAGAGCTTATCCATAAGGTGATAAGGGACTATCAGCTCGATACTCCTAACGTTGGTTGGTGTGAAGTCGCTCCCGATACATACTGGAACGCGGTAATGGATGGATTCCGAGAAATTAGGGTGAAAAATCCTTCATTAGTCGTTGGAGTGAGAGCAATTTCTGGATGCAGCCAGGGGGAGACGGTTGTATTTCTCGATAAAGATGACCGACCAGTGAGACCAGCAATAGTCTGGCTCGATAATAGGGCGAAGGCAGAGGTGGAGGAACTGAAGAGTATCGTGACCGGTGATGAGTTTTACCGCACAACAGGTATTATGGAGTTTGACCCTCTGTACAGCATTTTCAAGATACTGTGGATAAAGAAAAATGAAGGCGAGGCGTTTCGAAAAATTGATAAAATGATGATGGTGGAAGATTTCATTGTTTATAAACTGACCGGTAATTTCATTTCGTCTGCCTCACTGCTTTCCACCAGTGGACTCATAGACATTCATGGTAAAACCTACTGGGATAAAACCGTCAGTCTTTTAGATGTAGCAGAGATACTTCCGAAAATTGTTGAGGAGGGGAGCATTGCCGGAACGATTAAAGCGGATATTGCGCAGGACATAGGTATCGACAAGAAGACAGTCGTTGTAAAAGGATCCATGGATCAAAATACAAGCGCTGTTGGTGCGGGGAACATAAAGCCTGGTATTATTACCGAGACGACGGGAACTGCCCTTGCAATCGCCATAACAGTCGAGGAGCAAGAACTCAGTGAAGAGGTTGGACTTCCCTATCAGCCCCATGCAATACCGAAAAAGTATATCTATATCCCCTTCGCTCAGACTTCGGGAATTGTTTATAAATGGTTCCGCGATGCGCTTATTGTGGATAACCAAGAGAAATCCGATGAATTACAACCGACGTTTGATGATTTAAACAAGCTTGCAGCATCGGTACCCCCGGGTTCGGACGGCCTCGTATTTCTCCCCTTTTTAGCCGGTGCTCCATATCCTGAGAATGACACCTATGCAAAGGGGGTCTTCTACGGTATTACCTTAAAGCATGAAAGGGGCCACTTTGTACGTGCAATTATGGAATCGATAGCCCACATGCTAAAAAAGATTTTGGACAATGTAGAAAAGGCGGGCATCAATATAGAGGAGATTCATTCAATGGGTGGAGCTGCTCGCTCCGATCTGTGGCTTCAGATTAAATCTGACGTATGCGGTTATCCAATAGTGAAGATGAAAGAGGAGGAAACCTCAACTTTAGGTGCAGCAATCATGAGTGCCGTTAGTATTGGAGATTATACATCTTTCGATGAAGCCGTGAAAGAGATGGTAAAAACCGGAAAAAGCTTTTATCCGGAAGATAAAAATAGGGAAATCTACGTAAAAAACTACAGTCTCTACAATGAAATTTACCATGTATTAAAACCGGTATTTAAAAGGCATTGAAATGCTGCTAATGATTTCCAAAGTGTTAATAGGTATGGCTAAATGGAGGGTTATGAATTATGGCTGATAAGCCCGATGCAAAGAGTATGCTTACAGCTGGCAAGATTGCAAAGGAGTTGAATGTATCTGCTGGAGTTGTGAAAAATGCTATTAAATCGCTCAACATTGACCCTGATCTGGTAAAAGGGGGTTGCGCATATTACTCTGCAGAGACTGTTCAAAGAATCAAGGATAATCTCAGATAGATCAGTTTGTTGTCTTCCAACATAGTAAGGTCGTGTTGAAAAAGACCTGGAGGGGGTAATTCGGTTATACTGCCTTTTTTTAGACACCGAAGGAAACCGGGTGGCTCTGCACAGCATGTCGTAAAAGTATTCGTCTTATTGAAGATTCGCATGTCTACTATTTATCGAATCAGGTGATTCTCCAAATTGAGCAAGATAAAATGAAGTGAATCTTTATGTATAGGAGATCGGTTTCGGATTTTTAAAAATCATTATAAAAAAAAGGCCTGGCTTTGCTTCATTAATATTACTCCAAAAAAAATTTAATACAAAGTAAGCCAGGCCTCGCTCAGTTACTTTTATCTTGTTGCTTCTAATACTTCCTGTGCCTTTCTAGCAGCTTCCTCTGGTGTAATCAATCCTCCTGCAACAGCTCGCATACCTTCCCACATTGTTTCTTTTACCTCTTGATTCCAGAACCATTCACTCCACGGTATACTTACTTCAGCATAGGGCTCAAACATTTTGGCTATAGGATCAACATCAACTACTACATCCTTTCGAACCGAAGAAGGTGCACCATCGAGTTCTGCTAATCTTTTTGTAACATCTTTACTGGTCATGAAACGCAGAATGTCGAGAGCTGCCTCTAACTTCTCCTCTTTAATACCCTTATATATGCATATTCCTAAAGGAAAACCTCCGTCAGCTCCAAAGCGACGGTGCTCATTAATGTAAGGTTGATATGTAACGCCAATATTCGGAAGTTTATCCCTTCCTCCTGCGATCTCAGAAAAGATGGGCACCGACCATGTACCCTGAAAGAACATCGCAGCCTTTCCAGTTATAAACATAGAGTAGGCTGTATTTTCATCAATTCCGATAGCGTCTTCAGGGTATATACCATCTTCCACGAATTTTCTAAGCCACCAGAAAGCCTCTACACTCTCAGGATCGGTAAACTTGCGTTTCCCGTCAACAATGTCAAAGTTATATTGATACGCATCCTCCGTTGTTTGAATCAGAAACTGCTGCCACTGCCATGCCCATATAAATGCTGGGGTACCGATCACAAGACACGTTTCAATACCATCCTTTTCAAGTACCCTGTCTATTTTCAATAGATCCTCATAAGTATCGGGGAGTTCCAGTCCATATTTGTCGAATATATCTTTATTATAAAACCAACCCATAGTGTCCAGACCATCTATAGCCAAACCATAGAGACGGTCATCAATATCATAAACGTAACCGGGATGGTCTAACTTAAAGACACTCGTATCACCGATCATGTCTGTGATATCAAGCACAAGATCTGCGGCGACTAGATCTCCGATAAGTGAGCTATCTGGGAAGATAAGATCTATCTCGGCCTCCCCAGCAGCAGCAGCAGTTATTACAGGATAGAACTCTTCCCACGGTGCTGAGGTCATCTCATAGCTCTGTTTCGGATGCTCATCCATATATTTATCGAGCGCCTCTCTGTACCAATCTTCAGCATATGGAATCGCATTCATGATAAACCAATGAATTTCATCTGTCGGCTTCTTTTCCTTCTCGCCTCCTGCAATGGCATTTAATGAAACAAAGACAATCAATGTCATGGTTGCAGCAACAACTACAAACGTGAAAAGCAATTTTTTGATATTCCTTTTCATATTTCTTAGCCTCCTCTCAATCTTGTTTTTAAAAATGAACCGCTGCTTTTTGATTCGGTTTAACTTCATTTACACTCTCAGTGAAACCAATTCCACCTCCTTTCTACTTTTTTTACCCCTTACTCAACTGAACTTTCTTCGTTTTTTCAATATGTAAAAGGATTTTGAGAGTCGTTATACCTTAACGCGTGCTGCGAGCATGTAATAAAGCATAAATGCTGCTAAGCTTGCTGTAATTCCACTTGGATCATAGGACATACCGAGCTCTACGATATCAAAGGCACCCGGTTTTGCCTGACCGATCAGGGAAGCTGCTTGAAGAATTTCACGAGAAGTAAATCCGCCAGGTTCGGGTGCACCGGTGCCAGGAGCATAGGCTGGATCAATCGCATCGATATCGTAGCTCACATAGAAATTTTTTGTGCCCTTCTGAACAACATCCAATCCTCTTTTAATAGCTGCATCAACGCCCATCTGTAAAACCTGAGGCATACTAATAACAGTTACACCTTTTTTTTCACAGTATTCCCAACGCGAGCGGGGACATGTTGCACCTCGAGGTCCAATTATTGCAACATTCTTTGCATCAAGATTCGGGATATTTCGAATCACGCTCGCTTCAAAGGAGGCGCCTGAATCTTCCTCCCCTCCAACACTCTCAGCGGTGTCTAGATGAGCATCTAATACCATTAATCCTATGGGTCCATCCGTTACTTCGCTGATGCACATAATTCCACCTGTAGAAACTGAGTGATCTCCTCCAATCATTATTGGGAGAGCACCGGCATTATAGATCACTTTCATATAGTCAGCTATCATACGGTGGGTTTTTTTTACGCTGACCGGATTAACCGGTACATCACCACAGTCGGCAATATTGTAGACTTCTGACAGATCAACATCAAGTTCATATAAGTAGCTTGAGAATTGCCACATAGCAGTCCTAATCGCATGGGGACAATAGCTGCTACCAGGCCGGCCTGTACATCCACCTTCGAAGGGAACTCCAATTACGCCTACATTAATTTTGTTTTTCTTTAATTCCTCAAGCTTAACGGGAACAAAAGGGGATCTGAAAAATGTTGGGACTCCTGCAATTCCGACGGTATCGTCATAAGTGCTGTCTCTCATTGATTGGGTCGCTTTCATTTAATTACCTCCTCTATCATTAATTCATCTACTAATTTAGTATTCTTTAAGAAACTGCCTATCCAACAAGAATAATCAATCATATATCTTCCCATAAATGAAAACACACCAAGGGGTAAAGTCCGTAATTCAATTTTTTGTATAAAAACGAGGGCAAGAAAAAATTCATTCCAAGTTTCAAGAAATTCAAAAATTACTACTGCAGATATTGCAGGCCAGGAAACCGGCACTATGATATTCCATAGAATTCTGAGATTACTACAACCATCAATTGTCGCAGCTTCAACTATATCATCAGGTATACCACGAAAATACGTTGTAAAGATGAATATTGCTAAAGGTAAACCACCTGCGACGTAAGGAAATATTAATGATAGATGAGTGTTTATGAACCCTAAAGTTTTTACAAGCTTGTACAATGGGACGATCAGTATTTGTTGAGGAACAAGCATAGCGATAATAAAAAATGTGAAAAGTATTTGACCGCCCCTAAACCGGATCTTTGCCACGCTAAACGACGCGAGGGCTGCTAATACTGTAATGAGTATGACGCTTGATCCCGCTACGATGAGGCTGTTACGAAAAAGATTACCAACGTTAGCCTGTTCCCAGGCTCTGGGATAGTTACTCCACTGCGGTATTGCGGGGGGACCCCATATATTGGTAAATACTTCGGCATGGGTTTTCAATGAGTTGAAGATCATCCACAGTATCGGGAAACCCATGATAAAGGCGAAGAAGAATAGTACAAAGTATGAACCTGCAAGAGGTAACGGACGGGATTCGGGTTTCATGGAGCCCTCCGTGTGACTCTCGTGCGGGATATTCCCTCTCGTTGGCGCCACAGTATCATGTTGACGATTGATATTATAAATACAATTAAAAAAAGGAAGTACGTCATGGCAGCTGAATAACCGATTTTGTGGTATCTAAAGGCTACGAGGTGGACATAGGTTAGAAGCATGTGAGTGGCATAGTAAGGACCGCCTCGGGTTGTAACGTAAACAAGATCGAATGTGTTGAAAGCGCCAACGGTAATAAGAATTATGTTCATGAAAGTGTATGATCGTAAAAGTGGAAAAGTAATGTAGCGAAAACGTTTGAAGCCGGTAGCTCCATCGACTTTGGCTGCATCTATGACATCCCCAGAAATAGTTTGAAGTCCTGCAAGATATATTACCATATGCCAGCCACTCCACTTCCACACATCAATTAGTATAAGGGCTGGGAGAGCTGTCTTAGGATTACCAAGCCAACTTTGCCGCAATGACTCTAACCCGATTGAGGAGAGAAAGGAATTTATAAATCCAAATTGCGGATTGTATATCCATGCCCATAATAGAGCCAGTATCAATCCAATTGCAATATTGCCTACGATGATCCCAATGGCATAGGTTAAAGTATTTTTGATGACCTTTGGGAAGATTTCATCCTCTATCAACATAAATCGATAGTTTTCAAACCCGATGAAGGTCATATCGGAAAACCCGTCCCAACTATGAAGGCTGATTATTGCGCCCCAAATCATTGGCCATACTTTGAAAAGGCCGAAAATGGCCAAAGCAGGCAGAACGAAAAAATAACCAATAATATCCCTTCGTAGCCGAACATTTAGCTTTAGCATGGGTTGATTTTTAACAAACTTTCGATTATTGCTGGAAGATTCCAAAACACTGGACATTTTTTACAGTAGTACCTTTGATTG
>CAYFYU010000062.1:0-9838 GCA_964347455.1 uncultured Spirochaetota bacterium
TAATTAGTAATGTATTCAATGCGTTTTGGTGTATAATTTGTATATAAAAGGAGTTGAGATGATAGATAACCTAACTCTTTATTTGAGCAACAATCCTCTTTTTTCAGGATTAGATTCCAATGCTCTTGAAAGTATAGCTTCACGATTTCGGCGCGTTAATTTTCCGAAGGATGCGATTATTTTTAATGAAGGTGAATCGGGTAATAAGATGTTTATCTTGACCGCTGGTGAGGTCTCTATTCAGAAGGGTTTGGGATGGAAACAAACAGAGCTTAAAAGAATGCGATCGGGGGAAATGTTTGGTGAAATGGCTCTCATTGCTGATGAGAAAAGGACCGCTACAGCAAAGGTTGTCAGCAATGCGGAATGCATCGAGTTAGGCGAAGCTGATTTTTCTCGGTTTCTTGATGAGAATGTTGCTTTCGCGCATAATGTTCTTCACCTTCTCACAGATCGGCTTAAAAGGTTTGATGAGTTTGCATTTAAGGAACTCTTAGATGCCCATCAGGCCTTGATCTTTTCCTTGGCAAAACTTGCAGAATCACGTGATCCCGAAACAGGAGCACATTTAAATCGAGTTCGTGATTATTGTTCTCTCCTCTGTACTCATCTCGCTAAACATGACCATTTTAATAAATCTATAACACCCCATTTTATTGAGAACATTTATTTTGTTTCGCCTCTTCACGATATTGGAAAGGTGGCCATTCCCGATAACATTCTTCTTAAAAATGATAAACTTACAAAAGAGGAATTCGAAATCATGAAAACCCATGCGAGACACGGGGCTGTAACAATCAAGGCTGTTCAGGAAAATTATGGACAGGCAAACCTCGAAATGGCACACAATATCGTACTGCACCATCATGAACGATACGATGGCAAGGGTTATCCCGATGGTTTAGAGGGTGAAAATATACCCCTAGAGGCTCGTATAATGGCTTTAGCAGATGTGTATGATGCACTCCTTACAGTGCGCCCTTACAAACCTGCTTTTAGTTACGAGGAAACATTTAAGATTGTTAAAGAGAATGCCGGAAGTCAATTCGATCCACTTATGACTGAGGTAATGCTGGATAACATAAAGGGATACGAGAAAATACATCAAAAATATCGAGACTAGGTGTTCTTCGGCTTACCCACCTCAGCAAATTACACCACCGATAGCCACTGTCATATTTGCCCATCTATACAGTTGACAGGTAGATCATTCGGCTTGAATGTACTTTATCACAATCCCCGTTACGGTTAGATAGGTGTATCTGTAGCAAGGGTGTTCATAACTATGGCTGTATCCGAACCTTTAATAATAGGGATAACCGTAGTATCTGTGACGATGCCCGTAATGGCGGTAGTGATGCCTACTATGGTAACGACCGTAAGGATAGTGACTGAAATGGTGTCCATAGCCGAAATGAAAGCTCACTCGTGGTGATTCGTAAGCCCTGTAGTGCTCGACGGTTTTAAAGACATAGACTGCATCTCCGCCGATCTCTGCCCCCTTAATCCTGAAAATACTTTCAACTTCTTCCCATTTTCGAGCATTTTCTACAATGATTTCCCCTATCTCGATAAATCCACACCCTCGGGTCTTTTCTGGAATACCTTAACAGCTGTTGGATCGGTCGCTGGATAAAAGATGTCATCCCTATATAGAGCTTCTCTTGTAGTAACACGGTTTGTCGCGCACCCTGTAACCAAATTAATCACCAGTAAAACAACAACCGGAAGTATGTATCTAATTTTCATATCAATCATCCTTCACTCAATAAAGGAATCACTCGATTAATCACTACTTAAAATTCGATTTGAAATTGTGGCTGAGAGTAGACTTTTCTCAGACCCCATTCTATATGCTGGATAAGTATAACATTTATACCCAGTTATTGATGTATATTTGGTATCGGTTGATACACACGTATATTGTGCGATTTCTTCATATAATAAGAGTATGAGTAGGTATAATCTTTCAATCACGACGCCCTAAATTGATCGAATAGGATTATTTCTCAGTGAGACTATCGTAAAACAATTGAAGATGCGGACGGTGGAAATCGGACTTCTACAATAGGTCCCTTTCCGCCCTGGCATAAATCCGGTCCAATTCTTTGCACACATCTTTGTCCGCCCGGTAGATGTGGTTTTTAATTTTTTCTTGCGCAATTTCCCAGGCGATTGTGGCGGGAGACTTTGAGCCTCTCTCCTGCCACTGAATGAGTGTTGGATGTACA
The DNA here is from genome assembly GCA_964347455.1 of uncultured Spirochaetota bacterium. GTDB lineage: Bacteria > Spirochaetota > B62-G9 > B62-G9 > DRHN01 > JAGLSF01. Next base: position 2,232 of record CAYFYU010000062.1, read on the forward strand.
AACAGATCAGGGTCCCAGAGATCACGCCTGAAATTGTTTAGGGTTGAATCGTGATCCAGATAGGTACCTGAATGGCCGAGCGCTTCGATCTCTTTTAAGACTTCTAGTTTATCGTCGAATTCATAGCCCCGTAAGACCCTAGAGCAGTACTGAACGATTTCCCAGTCTATGAGGAGTTGTTGAACACTGTATATCTCATCCACACAGAGTAGACCGGCATTACTGAACATGTAGGCACCAGCCAGCACAGCAGCCATCGTATGGGCTGCCTTTTCACCAGCAGAATGGGCGTCAGCACCTTTACCAGTTGTCAGGAGCGATTTAGCAACCAGGGGAATACCGAAATAGCGGTTGAGCTGCGCCTGATAGAGTGTACCAATGCAATCCTCAGCGGATCCGTATACAAAGGCTGCATACCGCATATCAAATGGGTAAGCTCGGATGTTGTCCGCAACCACACACCTAACCCTACCCTTCTTTTTCTTGCTCTCATTGAGACAGTACACAAGGGTCAAGGCGGCGAAAACCTCGGCGATGGCCTGGATGTAGGAATCAACCATATTGATGGGGCTTGTGGTACCTGTGGTCGGCATACTAGATACGTTCATGTCGACTGGCTCGTCCTTGAACTCATACAGAATGTCGAGTCCTTCCCTGGGTGCAACAAAGGGGCTCACCAGCCAAAGGTCGAGCCTGAATTCTTTACCTGCAGCGTCACACATCTCCTTGCCGTACCGAGCGTCTTTTGCAGTGAGCCAACCGGCGACGTCGAGGATACCGTGCGCGTGCACGCGGCTGTACTCGTATGAGGTCTTGTACATCATGATCCGCTGCATCTCAAGGGGAACGTCGTTCGGTTTCACACAAGGAGGTCCATAAAAACCATAACTGTCACAGAGCTTTGTGTAGTCCACAAGGTCACTCAATAGTGCCGGTCGGATTATACCGGTTTCCGGATCGAGCACATTCTTGATATATGCTCCCGCAATAACGTTCGGTTTGTCAGGTCCGAGCTCCGAGGGCCAATCCGAGTAGTCCTGGGCCAACCGGGCCCTTTCGACCAGTTGCTCATTGAAAGTAACGATCTCATCTTTTATCTCGACACCGTCGAATTCTGAGACGAGCCTCCTTATGCCATCGTGGGGCACCTTCAACCCGACACTCCCAATAAGTCTAATGGCCCCTTCCCACATTCTATCCATGTCCCGCTTCGTTAACCCACCCTCAATTCTGTATCGTATGGTTTTCATGTTCTACTCCCAGATACGTATACTATTAAAAGTATACGGAGCTGCTAAGGTTGAGTCGACAGGAAAATGAGCGGAAATGATTCCATAACAACAGTCTGAGTTAATTTAATGCCTATCGGCAGTACTGAGTTTAACTCATTGCCCTTCCACGTCAAGCAATTTGATGATTTGAGATTTTACTAGTTAGGCTTAATCATAAAGCTGCCGGAGAATCAGAAAGAATTTGAGTTCTACCCAATATACCAATTATTACGAAATTAAGCGGGAATCAGAAAATTGAAGATGTTCATTTTTTATACTAAACCGCAGGCTCTAATCCGGGGTATGGAACATAAAACCATATATATCCTCACCCACTATCTCCTTTATTACCCCTACCTTCGCTTCAAGCTCCATCCCTGTTTCAGGCTCTTTCACCATAAGACGGCCGCTCGTCCTCAACCCGTTCTCAAACTCCACTATCCCGAACAGCAGATACTTAACATCAAACCCTTCAGGCAGGTTGTATACCCTAGTCCACGTCAAAAGTTTGCATTTTCCACCCATCAACACCTGCTCCCAGGATGAAAATATTTCCCCCGATGGGTCCCTCCTGCAACTGCACTTGCTGCACACCATAGGTGCCGGGTAGTAAATCGTTCCGCAGTCAGGGCATTTATACGCATACACCGCAGGCTCTTTTATCTCGTACATACTGAAATCTATCATGTCTTTCTCCTCTTTGTCTTATTTCTTTGAACAGATCGTTGTTACTACATTGTTACCGAATCCTCCAAAGTTCACGGCCATCCCGTGCTTCGGGTTTTTGACCTGCCGCCCTTCTTCCGCTTCCCCGCGAAGCTGCTTCACAAGCTCAAACACCTGCGACACCCCAGTGGCCCCCAGCGGATGCCCCTTCGACTTCAAACCTCCCGACGTGTTCAGTGGAAGCCTCCCATCTATCTTCGTCACTCCCTCTTTTATCGCTATCTTTGATTTGCCCCTCTCAAAAAACCCCACCTCTTCACTAATCGCAAGCTCCAGGATCACAAAGGCATCGTGTAGCTCCGCAAAGGATATATCTTTCGGCGCCAACCCCGCCATCTCGTACGCCCTCTCGGCACTCAGCTTAACCGCCGTAAGTTCAAGCGGGTCCTTCCTGTTGTGCACACAGTGCGTATCCGTAGCTGCTCCTATACCGCTTATCATCACTGGCTCTTTCTTCCTAAAATGCTTCATCTTCGGTGAATCCATCGCGCACAGTATCACCGTAGCAGCCCCGTCTGACACAGGACACGTCCCGTATAACCTTATTGGCTCCGCCACATACGGGTTCACCACATGTGCGTTCTCCCCATCGTGTATCGCCTCAATCGTGCAAGGTATCTCCACGTGCGCAAAAGGATTTTTCGAGCCGTTCTCATGGTCCTTCACCGCCACCAGCGCAAGATCCCTCTCCGTCAAACCGTACTTCTCCATGTACAGCCTCGTGAACATACCCGCAAACGCCGGAAGTGTTAAACCGTAGTTGTACTCCGCCTCAGGATGTAACAGCATTGCAACAAAATCCGTCCCCTTCCAACCAGTTATAGTTCTCATCAGCTCACCACCGGTGACCATCACCACGTCCACCATACCACTCGCTATCGCCGTGTACCCGGCCTTAATCGCACTCGACCCACTCGCCGGCCCGTTCTCTACTACCTCCGCCATTGCAGGTTCCAGGCCTATTCTGCTCACCAGTGACGACGCTATTCCAGTCTGGTGGTTTATTATTCCTCCACCAACGTTCGCTACAAATACCTGCTCTATCATCTTCCTTTCCTTCAATATCCCGGCATCATGCAGCGCATTGCACGAGGAAAACCCCATGATGTCCACCAGATCAAAGTCACTCAAATTCCCGAACACCGTATGTCCTATCCCTACTATCGCTACCTCTCTCATCTCACTTCCCCCTTTTGTAACCCGGTATCTGTGGATACTCCTCAGGCATCTTCAGCTTGTCAGCCGTCGCAAGTAGCACCGCGTCCACAGGCCTCGTCCCGGTCACCTTTTGATCACGTACCGCATTGTACAGCTCGGTCGTCAGCGTATATGTTGGCACACCCCCAAGCTCATGCCTTAACTCCGGATACTGATCCGCTCTGTTTTCAAGATCATACTCTATCATCCACCTCTTAAACCCTATCGGGCTCTCCGCCACTATGTGCACCTCCTTCTGACCTAATATCTCTATATGGTGTTCCATCTTCGCTGCAAAAAGCTGCGCACCCACTCTCAAACCCCTCTTTATCGCTATCGTATGCAGGCTCATCCCGATGTCCCTATTCACAAGCCTACTGTTCACAATCCCACATATCACTCCGTCGATCGCGCCTACAAGAACAAACTCGTTTGCTACCCTGAAGCGGTACCATCCAAGCAGCTCAGCATATATCCTCGATGCCACTATATCATAGAAATCTTTCACCACTCCCATAAGCGGATGCACGGTGCCCAGCAGCACGCCGATCTCTTCGCGCTTCATTTCCCGTACGACCATCTGTTCACCGCTGGCAAGAGTGATGACTTTCGGGGGATATGGCTTCATCTCTATCTCCGGAGGCCTGAGTTTTTTTTCGAGTTCATCGATTATCATATTTTTCTCCTTTACGTGTTAATATCATTTTTTTTGTAACCAATGAATCAATCGTCGACGCGACGTGTGAGAGATAACCTGCAACCGGGGCGCTGTTTTTCAAAGGGTAATTCTGGTGTGCTTCTTTTTACTTCATATAAACCAGGTTAGAACATGCACTGACACTACCTTGTGCCGTAACACAGCACAGTGTATATGCAGCTCCTGCACTTTGCTTGTTTTATGTACGTCAAGGATTCTCTTACTTGTCCCCCAAAACCTGGTCCAAATGTTATGTTAGGTACAATGAAATAATGCACCTCCCATACACTGACCAGACCAAATCGACAGGAGGTGCACCATGAACTGTCTAGGTTTAGACTATCATAAGAAGTACAGTTTTGCAACGATTATCACCGAGCATGGTGAGATCAAAGAGAGGGAGATACTGCATAAAGGAAAGGAATCCTTCAAAGAGTATCTTCATGGGAACGGGGAAATGGTCGCAGTTGTTGAGGCATGTCGAAACTGGCCGGTAGCCGCCCAAGTTACTGGAGGTTTTGGTGGATGAGGTGAAATGAGCTCATCCATTGAAGGTGAATAACAGGGTGCAGGCATTGATAGACGCATAGGAAGAGATACGCGAAATTGCGAAAGGATACACTGACCTGTTTGGTAAAGGAGGATTGCGGTGGTTAGATTAGCTTCAGCTGAATGATGAAGCGGGGTAGATGCTGAGAGGGCTTCTTGAGATATACGAGAAACGGCGCAGTTATGTGGATATAATACCCTCGACGTATGCGAGTGGGAAAGGTATGGCATGGGAGTCTCACGAAGCAGACGAACCTATGGTTGAGATGGGCAGTAGTTGAGGCGGTGAAACAGGCGATTAGTTGCAATGTTGAGTTGAAAAGTTATTATGAGAGAATCCAGTATAAGAAGGGACCGAAAGCGGCGGAGTTAGCGACGGTCAAAAGGCTGTTTGCGATTGTGTATCGCGTGTTGAAGGAAAAATATCCTTTAATTTAAAAATACCCGTGGGTGAGGATTTACTTATCCCTATTTTCAGGAGCACCCTGTAAAACTAAAAGAAATCTCTATTCCAGGCAAAATATCCTTGCTCTGGCAACCTGTTTACAATAAGTCCTCCATTTTCCATCGTGATGAGGATTGGAAAAATACGATGGGAAAATCGGGGGCTTTCTGCGAAGAGCTTATCGAAAATAGACCAACCCCCTATATACGTCAAAATAAACAGGTGAAACTAGTTAAACTTCCCATCTTATCATATTTTTACAGCCGAATACCTCTCCACTACTGCAGTGTAAATGTCGTGCTCTTAATTACATTATCCCATTGATATCCTAAGAGCGTGACACCTATGGTGGTGACCGTGTAGGAGCCGAGCGTTGTGCCGGGATTCCTCTTGCTAGGGGCCGTTGTCTGCCAGGTTGCCTCGGCCATGCCATTGACATCGCTCGGTCCTGTAGAGAGGTTGATGGTCTCTGCTCCAGTAATCTTGATGTCCACCGTGGCGTTGGCCAGTGGAGTGCCAAGAGCAACGTCAACCACGTTGGCGCGAATCACTATTGCATCACCGGCGTTGAAGACAACCAACGGTGATTCGAAAGTCGTGGTCTGGTTCTTCCCCTTGCCGGTGGTAACCCACTTGCCGGTCTCAACGTTCGTCACACTGGAAACTAACTCTCCACCCCCGGGAACAGGGACTGCACAAAGCATGTTGCTGAATCCGGACTCGCAGGTAGCATTGTAAGCGGTTACTTTATAGCAGTACTGCGAGCCATTATTCAGGCCGGTGTCCGTGAAGCTTGTAGTAAGGCCAACGTCGGCGTGGAACTGGGCCTTGCCTGCCTGGTCGTAGTAGACCTTGTATCCCGTTACGTCCGGCACAACGGACCAGGTCAATGTAACCTTCCCGCTGAGTGGTGTGGCGTCTTGGAGAATCGGAGCAGGAAGATAACAGGGCTCAGGTAGAGGCTGAACCGAGGCCGAAGTCATCAGAAACGGCGCGGCACCGTTTACGTTTATGTTATGCGTCCACAGGTTCCAGATCGTGTTCCCCCAGGCCCGTAGCCCATCGAAAAACCACGCTTGCACATGCTTCGTATCTTTGATGATGTACGGGGGATCACCACCAGCGCCGGTTCCGGTGAGCGTCAGGTTGCCGGTGCCGTTGATCTCGTCCCTCAGAAATTCGATGTACTCTCGGCTGGTGGTCTGGTAGTAGAGGTTGATCTCCACATTGCCCGCTCCCTTAGCTATTGTCAGCGACACATCGTCGTAACCACCTGCATACTCGGCTGCCGTGAAATAGTTTGGGTCTTCTACGCCATGCCAGACCGGCACCGACAGCCGCGTTGCGGCCTCAGCAATGCGAAATCCCTTTGGCGGGATGCGGTTATCCTTGTAACGTCCGGTGGCCAGGGCAAAGTGGAAGGTCTTGGTTTCACCCGTCAGATCAGTGCTGCTGGGCTTCATCTCATAGACCAGATTGTCCACGTACGCCTCGTTGGTATCAAGCGGCAGAGGATTGGGCAGGCCCATTCCCGGCTGATACGGATAATCCAGTCCTTTCAAGGTGTGGGCACCGTTCTCTTCACCTGGGTCGTCACCTTCGTATGGGTTCACTTCGTAGATCAAACTTCCATTGGCGTATGCTTTGATGTTGACGAACATGCGCCGCCCTTCGGGGAAGCCGGAGATCAGCTTATGGCCAGTCTGGTTCTGCACCCGGAAGGACAAATGACCGCTGGACGGATCGTAAGTCACGTTCTCGATCGAAGCAGCCAACAGCAGCTGCTCCTTGGCACGTTCCACACCTGCTAGCAGCGCCACGGGGTCGATACCCTCGCCCTGGTTCAGATCCAGTGTCAGAACCGCCGGCCCTTTGTTGAACTCACCCTCGTTAAAGGGGTCGTAATTGGGAGAGCCGGGAATGGCGCTGGCCAGCACCCATGAGACCCAGGCGTTACCGCCAGTCAGGTCGTGCAGGGGCTGCCCGCTCTGCGGGTGTTCGACGCTCTCGATGGGCCGGACGGGAACCCCCTTCTTGTTGCAGCCCTTGCCCACTACGTCCCGCATATGGCAATCCTGGCACATTCGGATGTTGTTGTTGGGATCGGAAGTTTGATACACACCGGGGTCGAACGGCCCCATCCCCGGCGTGCCACCCTGCTGGCTATAGGCGGAGAGCATGAATTCCGAAAAGGTCCGCTCCACGTGGAAGTATGAGAAGGCTGAATCCGTTTCAGTGGTCAGAGGCTGTGTGCCATCCTGACCAAGATTGGCAAGCACGGGGTTGGACACGTCGTGGCATGTGGCGCAAAAGAACTTGCTCTTGTGGTAGCGGCTGTAGAACATCTGGTGCCGGGCAGCCGCGTCTGCAAAGGCGGCCCTTTTCTGGCTCCCACTGCTGACGAAGAACTGCCCTGAACCGTTCTCGGTGTAGTTAGCTGGCGGCAGATTATTGGCGAAGAAGCTTGTTCCGTTGAAATGAAAGATGGTCTGTGCCTGGGTTTTGTCTTCGGCGTAGGTGGCGTTGGCCTCAGGCTGAGAGGGTGTGTTGCTGGCATTGGTCTCGTCCCAGTAACCCAGCCAGTCGTTCCCTTCCCGCGTGCCGTCGTAAGTGGTCTGGAAGAACGGGTCGTACATTGTGTGACAGAAGTCGCAATGTACCCCGTCGTAGTCTGCCCCGGTCATCAGCGAAGCGTTGGGCGGGTCGGAGCGCCCCTCCAGCC
>CAYFYU010000062.1:9848-14553 GCA_964347455.1 uncultured Spirochaetota bacterium
CCTTGGGGAAGTGGCAGCGCTCGCAGATATCGATGGCATTGGGAGTGCCAACCGCCCAGATGGAGTCCTGACCTGCGACTGTCAGGCACGCCCAGTAAAGAAAGTCGCGGGCCGCCTGGGCCATCATGGAGCCTTTCCAGTTGTATCCCGGATCGACCGCGGGATCAAAGCCGCCGTGGCAGTTCAGGCAGCGTCCTGGAGCTTCTATTGTCACTTGGCCGGGCTGAGTGCCTGGCATGCGCACTTGAGGATCTTGCTGAACTGCTTTCGGTGTCCATGGAGAAGCGATGTTGATATTCTCAGAGATCGTTACTTTTTCTGAGTCAGGGATGCTCGATTTTTCAATGCTGCACGATATGAAAAAGATAACGAATAATGCTAATATGACGATACTTAAGTTTTTTAATACTCGCATGTGTTCCTCCTTCTGAATTTTATCAAAATTATTAGTATTTAAATATTTTTAATAAGATATATATAATTAATTAAATAGATAATTTTAACTTTATAAATAATAATTTTAATACTTACATTTTGGCGTTTAATCACTTTTTTGTCAAGTAATTTATGTTGACCTGCCCCTAAAAAATTTGTCCAATTATTATGTTAGGATAAGTGAGGAAAATCTTCAGAAGAAGGCAGGTTAGTGTTTTTCCCTTGTTTTTGACATTCTTTTACATCATAAAAAGACCCCTTGCTCTTTGCAGAGCAAGGGGGTAAGCATCCTTAGCGCGGGTAGGATTTGAACCCCTTCAGGTCCGTTGTGTTATGAGCTCAAATCCAGCTATTTCTTTAGTTATACGAGGTTATTTTCTGTTATACTAAGTTCAAAACTACAATGAGATGGGAAAATTCGAGTATTCCACCCAGTATAACCGGATATAACGAAATATAACCAAGTCTTGGAAGTTTTGTCCCAATTTTGTCCCAGATCTCGGCTTTCATTAATACATAGAAACTGATTACGAGGTTGCTAAACCGCTGTAACATCAGCTACCACAACCTCGATTAACTCTTCAATAGCAACTTGTGATTACATAAGTTTTGTTACCGATTGATCACACATTGCCATGAGCTGATCCACCCTGGCCACTATGTGTTTTTATTCTTTAAGAGGTGAGAAGAGGATAGGCTTCATACGAACCATTTTAGCGTTAAATTCGATCTGATTTGCTGTACAAGATACACAACTTTCAAAATCCTTCTGAATGACAGGTCTGCTGCTGTAATAGTACAAGTATTGTAAATTGACTATTTTGTGATACACCACAGTAATATGTGAATCTGCTACAACTATGTCGAATGTATTTGCTTCGGGAAGATACTCAATAATTCGCCCAATCGTGCTGTATCTACTAAGTCCCAAAGGAGATCCTCGGTACTAAGAAAACGTCCGGGGTCATATTTTTCAAACGAAGTAGGGTCGATGAAACGCAGTGATTTACTAGAGAATAAAAGCTAATTAACCACAGAGCAATTTACGACCTAAGTTACATGCTTCTTCAAGTTTTTTGGGATTGTTTTTTACGTGAGTTTTGCCAGAGCTGTAACCAAGAAAAGAAACGATATCTAAACCGGTGCCGGCTGCGATTTCCTTGAACATTGAAATCGCAATTTCTGCACCAGAATTGGGATCTTCATCGTTATATGTCAGCATCACAACCACTTTTTTCCCCTTGAAGAACTGCGGGTTATTCTCAGAGTCTAATCCATAGAGCCGGTCGATAAATAGTTTTAATTGTGCGGAAATACACCACCAGTAGATAGGAGAAGCCATAATAATCAGGTCGGCGGAGATAAACTGGGAATACAGCTTTTGCATATCGTCATCGATCACACAAAATTTGTTTTCAAGCTTTCGACAGGAATCGCAGGCCCTGCATGGTTTTATATCCAATTCATGTAGGTTTTGGGTCTCGATAACGGAATCTGACGAATCAGAGAATGGTTTCAGGAAAGCCCTGAGCAGAGTCTCGGTGTTTCCATTGGCTCGGGGACTCCCGAGCAAGGCCAAAATCCTCATTGGATTGATTCCCAAGAATTGCTTACTTTTTCAAGATATGTTTAAGATCTTTTTTCAATCTATCGACAAAGCCTTTGTCCTTGACATGGGCCCTCATTATTCCTTCAATATTTTTCACTTTTTCAATTGGCAACACAAGAGAGGGAGGGAAATTTTCTTTCAAGATTTTATCTATTTTCTTTCTAATATTCTCGCGTCCGATGTTTTCATGCCAATCTTCATAGTTACCTGCATAGAAGATATTTGAATTCCAGTACATCTCCTTTATTTTTCTATCATCAGTCAATTCCTCGAGGAACAACTTCCCCCTTGCTTTACTCTTTATTTTTTCATATTCGAGGGTTGAATCATCGATGTTTATCGACCTACTAAAAACAAAGTTCAAATAATCTATTAATTCGTTGTCGGTAACGAGACGTTCTATACTGACTCCTTCGTCACAACCGTAAATCCCCTTAACTCCGAGACACGTAATCCCAGCTGCAATAGAAAGTGCCGCTGTTACCCCTACTTCAAACCCACACTGGAAATTGTCCTGGATTTCATTGCTGAAACCTGAGTTGGTTATACAGTATTTGAAGCCATAAAAATCCGCGAGCTGCCGCGCGGCCCATGCATAAATTATCATGTTCGGTTGTGCCATGAGCGGCACTGAGGAATACCGAGGATTTACATTGTGGGTCGGGAAAATATAACGATAGTGCATGTTGTCAGGATTCAGCGCAATAAGAACGGCAGTACCAGCGAGAATATGGGCATTGGTCAATGTTAACAGGGAAGCATAGGTCAAAGGAGTATGCCGTCCCATCCAGGCCCAATGAGTTGTTGCGATTTTCATCTTGTGTTTTGCAAACTCGGCGGCAATTTCCAGATGCTCTCTGGCGAACTCCAGGTGACCGCACGGTTCAATTTCATATTCGATAAGACTGCCATTCAAAAACTGATGTTCATTTTCAGCGACTTCCCGGGCCATCCCGATCAGACACTTTGCAGATTCGAGAGAGTAGATATATGTAAAAAAATACCTTTTCTTCGAATAGAGGGATAAAAGATAGAATTGGATAATATCTGCTAGCAAATCATCGTATGAGGCCGGAATGTAGTACCCAGAAATCCTGACGACGTTGTCGAGTGCGTTACCCACTACGATTGCCTTGAGCATATCTTCTAGAGTCGGATCCTTCCTCTTGAAATGATCGGGATCGATGCGGTAGCTATTGTTCCCGCCGCTCATAAAAAACTTCTGAGTGTAGTCATTTTCATCTACAGGTTCGTATTTTTCGAAGTATTCGTTTGTATTCTTCCTTTGAATCGTGAGAACATTCTCTATTACTTCAGGAGGGAATTTTACGATTTCCGTATCGAAATCCACCAGAGCTCCCATCTTTTTGAAAGAGTTCAGCAGTTCTTTGTGCGGGAATTTCATTCCAAGCTCCTTCAAAATCTTTAACGATTCCTCGTGGATGCGCTCAACATCGCTGTCACTCAATATCTTCAGCTCATACTTTCTCTTCATACTTTTCCTCCGCATACAATGTATTTACCAATGGAACTCCGGCAGATAGTCCGCCTCGATCTGAAGCATCCTCTCCATCATCTCCTCTGCCCGGGTAACATCATCCACAATAGGATCAATGACGATGGCTTGAAGCAGTAACTTTTTAGACTTCTCCTTAAATGCTTCTATAATAAGATTCTGGATTGATATCTGCAGTTTACAAAGACCGGCATGGGCTTCAGGAAGCCGTCCAACCTTAACAGGAAAAATACCGTCGGCATTTACCTGAATAGGGACCTCTACAATGGCATCTAGTGGAAGGTTTTCGATTGCGGAATTGTGATTCATCACATTCGCCGATATCTCTCTTCTATTTCGATCCAATTCAATGTCGAGAATTATGGGAACGGCGATTTCCCAAGTCGGATCAACAAAAGACACTTTGGTAAGCGAATCTTTTTCGGTAATCGGTAACTTGCCTGAAAGGACATCGTCCACTCTCTTACCTAGGTCCTCGGACCAAAGTGAGTAGCTTGGTCTTCCGGGTGCACCGCCGGTATAGTACTCCATATCGGTGCTCTTTGCGCTGAGCTTCATAGAAACTCGGCCGATTCCCCACAGTACAAATTGCGGCCCAGCGAGGGGATGAGCGAAATTGAGGAATTCACCGACATGACTAGGATCCGGATATGTCAAGTATCCGAAAATTCTGTGGAGCAGAGGAGTTACCTTGTCGAAGCCCCAATCAAATTCCGGCACTTTCGCATCCAGCTCCGGTCGAAGATCTTTGCCGCTTTTCCTGTCCCTTATTTCAAGCACCAGATGAAAATGATTGATACCGCCAACGGTGAGCTCTATTTCATCGGTCGGTTTTTCTAAGATCTCGCTGATCCTCTCCAATGTTTCCAGCGGACCATGGCAAAGGCCCACGTTTCGTATTTTCGTAAGTTTTGACACACCTAAACAGACTCTGCTTTCGGGATTTGTATAATTTATGAGTAGAGCATCAGGACAGATGTTCTCCATATCCCGGCAGATCGGCAGCATGAGATGCAGGCTTCTCAGGGTATGAAACACGGCTCCAGGCCCTCCATTCTCACCCATGACCTGCGGGAATCCGTATAGGTGAGGAACGTAAAAATCTTTCTCCCTAATCTAGTGTTATGGCCCGCACAAACGATGAA